>CAMMCS010000029.1 GCA_946494635.1 uncultured Oscillibacter sp.
TCTGGCTCCACACCCAGAAGATCCACGGCTCCCATGTGATCCTCTGCACCGAGGGCCGGGAGGCGGACGACGACACCATCGTGGAGGCGGCCAAGCTGGCGGCCTGGTTCTCCCAGGCCCGGGAGGGCGCCAATGTCCCCGTGGACTACACGATGGTGAAAAACGTGAAGAAGCCCGCCGGCGCCCGGCCCGGCATGGTGATCTACTCCACCTGCCGCACCGTGAACGTGACGCCGGAGGAGACGCTGGTCAAAAGGCTGAAGGCTTGAACGCAGCTGGATGAGAAAAGCGGAAATGCCCCGCCTCTACATGCAGAGGCGGGGCATTTGATGCAGGAGACTGCCGCGCCGGTTCAGCCGTCCCGGAGCGGAGCGCCGCTCTCAGGCGGTGTGCCGCGCGTGGTCCGTCTCCTCACCGGAGGAGCGGAACAGCAGCGTGATGCACCACAGGCCCGCAAGGCCCACCAGCGCGTAGATCACCCGGGCGAGCAGAGCCATCTGGCCGCCGAAGAGAAACGCCACGGTGTCAAAGCCGAACAGGCCGATGCCGCCCCAGTTCAGGGCGCCGATGATGGCCAGTGCCAGCGCAACTTTGTCGATCAGCATGTGAAAACCTCCTTTGTGCTTTTCAGCGGGGATTCGGCGTTAGTGTATCCCCGGCGAAAGAATGTATGCGCCGGAGGCTTTTGCCGCCGGGGACAAAATTTGCAAATCACATTGAAAGGCAGTGCGGAGTCATGTATAATCGAGAGGAGAATTGCGAAAGCGCGATTTGGGCGGCAGGGGCAGCCTGCGGCGGCCATTTTTGAAATAAGGAGAGTCACTATGAATATCGTATGCTTGGATATGGAGGGCGTCCTGGTACCGGAGATCTGGATTGCGTTTGCGGAGGCCAGCGGCATCCCGGCACTGCGGCGCACCACCCGGGACGAGCCGGATTACGACAAACTGATGGCCTACCGGCTGGGGATCCTGAAAGAGCATGGCCTGGGACTGAAGGAGATCCAGGCCACCATCGCCACGATCGACCCGCTGCCCGGCGCCAAGGCGTTTCTGGACGAGCTGCGCTCCATCACCCAGGTGATTATTCTGAGCGACACCTTTGAGGAATTTGCAAAGCCCCTGATGGAAAAGCTGGGCTGGCCCACCATCTTCTGCAACTCCCTGGAGGTGGCCCCCGACGGCGAGATCACCGGCTACAGGATGCGGTGCGAGAAGTCCAAGCTTACCACAGTAAAGGCCCTCCAGTCCATCGGATACGACACCATCGCCAGCGGTGACAGCTTCAATGACCTTGGCATGATCCAGGCCAGCAAGGCGGGCTTCCTCTTCAAGAGCACGGAGCAGATCAAGAGGGACTACCCACAGATCCCGGCCTACGAGGAGTTTGACGACCTGCTCTCCGCCATCAAGGCGGCACTGTGAGGCGCCGGCGGGAAAGGAAACGCGATATGAACGAGAAATTCCAGAAGCTGGGCTTTTATCCCGCTGACATTCTGCTGCCGAAAAACGCGGACATGACGAAGTGGGCCGTGGTGGCCTGCGACCAGTTCACCTCCCAGCCGGAGTACTGGCAGGCGGTGGAGGATACGGTGGGGGACGCCCCCTCCGCCCTCCGGCTGATCCTGCCGGAGGCCAGGCTGAACGACCCGGACGTGGACGACCGTATCGCCGCCATCAACGGCGCCATGAACCGTTATCTCGATGAGGAGGTGTTCCGGACCCTGCCGGCATCCCTGGTCTACATTGAACGGACCCAGTCCGACGGCAGGGTGCGCCACGGCCTCATCGGCATGATCGACCTGGAGCAGTATGATTTTACCCCCGGCTCCGGCGCCCTGATCCGGGCCACGGAGGGGACGGTGCTCTCCCGCATCCCACCCCGGGTGCGGGTCCGGCAGGACGCCCCCATCGAGCTGCCCCATGTGATGCTGCTGATCGACGACCCGGACCGGACAGTGATCGAGCCCCTGACTGCCACGACCGGGACGATGGAGCAGCTGTACGACTTCGACCTTCAGCAGGGCGGCGGCCATCTGAAGGGCTGGAAGCTGACGGACGCGCAGATGGACACCGTGGCGGACGCCCTGACTGCCCTGTGCGCCCCGGAGGTCATGGAGAAGAAGTATGGCCTGAAGGACGCGGCAGCCCTGCTGTTTGCCGTGGGGGACGGCAACCACTCCCTGGCTACCGCCAAGCAGTGCTATGAGAACCTGAAAAAGGTGACGCCGGAGAGCGAGTGGGCCGCGCTGCCCGCCCGGTACGCCCTGGTGGAGGTGGTGAACAACCACGACGATGCCCTGCAGTTCGAGCCTATTCACCGGGTCCTCTTCGGCGTGGAGCCGGAGCAGGTGCTGGAGGCTCTGAAAGCCTATTATCCCGGCGCCCACGAGGGGGAGGGCGAGGGCCACACCATCGCCTACACCTATGCGGGCCATACCGGCTCTGTCACCGTGCCCCGGCCCAGGATGCAGCTGGCGGTGGGGACCCTCCAGGCCTTCCTGGACGCATATTTGAAAGAGCACGGCGGCGAGGTGGACTATATCCACGGCGATGCCGTCACCGACGAGCTGGGCAGCAAGCCCGGCAACATCGGCTTCAAGCTGCCGGCCATGGGCAAGGAGCAGCTGTTCAAGACCGTTATGGCCGACGGCGTCCTGCCCCGGAAGACTTTCTCCATGGGCCACGCCCAGGACAAGCGGTACTATGTGGAGGCCCGGAAGATCAGATAAGATTTTCCTTCCCCGGATGCGAAAGCGCCGCAGGCTTTGCCTGCGGCGTTTTTTCAGACGGTGCGGCTGTGCAGCACATGCGTCGTCGGATCGGTTTCTCATCGGGGTCCTTTTTCGGCGGATCTGCCGTGATCCAAAACGCCGGTAGGGCAACGATCCGGGCAAGAAACAGAAAGGCGGCGATGTCCGCGGGGGAGAATGCGGGGGCCTCCCGGATCATCCCCAGTTGGCAGATCTTTGGCTCCGATCCCTATGTGGCTGGCGGCCAGCGCGAACGCCGAGCAGGGGAGCCAGCTCGCCTTTGTATGGCCCGCCGCAGGGAGTAGCCTGCCAGGCCATGGAGAGCCAAAGGGCCCGGGGCTCCTGCCGGGCCATCCCGGGAGATGGAGAGGGGAAATCAAGCCATGACGGCCAGGAGGATCAGGCAGCAGGCCAGCGGGTTTAAGACCCTGAGGGGCAGGGGGATCTTGCCGTCGGCATAGAGGCGGACAGCAGGGACGGGACGCCGGCGCAGACGGCCGCAACCAGCGCCGGCACCAGAAACAACCGAACCATATGGATCCCCCTGCTCCGGAAGCCCGTTTTTTGCAGCCGGGCGGAAGACGCTGTTTATATCACACGGCAGAGCAGTTTACAAGCAGTCCCGCGGCGAAAGGGCAACGGCCAGGGGGCGCGGCGCCCCGATACAGCAAAAGCCGCGGGCATGCCCGCGGCTTTCCGAAGGGAACACACTCAGAACATACCCCTCCTTCTCCGGAATTTCTGGATGGCTTCGTACGCAAAATAGAGCACAGCGACGGACAGGATCGTGACCACCGGCAGGAACAGCATGGCGTATAGCACCGTGCTCCCGCTCAAATATAGAAGGTCCAGCATACAATGCTCCTTTCTGGCACCGTTTGGGCGGACTGCCCAAACATTTCATTCCACCTCCTCCATTCTGTGTATAAATTGTACCATATTTTTTCCGGAAAGGGAAGCGCTTTTTGCAAATTCCCCAAAATTTTAGAGGCAGCCCCGGCGCTGCCCTTTCCCGGCCGGGAAAACCATGATATACTGATAAAAACTGGAGGTGGGAGCATGGGAGCCATCACCCTGCGGGCCCCGGCCAAGATCAATCTGACACTGGACATTCTGGGCAAACGTCCTGACGGCTATCACGACATGCGAATGGTAATGCAGGCGGTCTCGCTGGGAGATACAGTGACCGTGAGCGAGGCCGGGGAGGGTTTCTCCCTGTCAGCGGAGGGGATCGACCTTCCGGCCGGGAAGGTCACGCTGGAACAGCAGGCGGCAGAGGCATTTTTCCGCGCCCTGAACCGCCCCATGCCGGGGCTGCGGGTCCTGCTTGAAAAGCGCGTACCCGCCTATGCGGGCTTGGGAGGCGGCAGCGCGGACGCGGCGGCGGTGCTGCGGTGTCTGCGGAGGCTGTACGCGCCGGAGCTGCCCCGTGAGGCCCTGGAGGAAATTGGCCTGTCTGTCGGCAGCGACGTGCCCTTCTGCGTCCGGGGCGGCACCTGTCTGGCAGAGGGGCGGGGCGAGATCCTGACAGATCTTCCGCCGCTGCCGGACTGTGCGATTATTTTATGTAAACCAAACTTCGGCCTGCCGACTCCGGAGCTGTTCCGGCGCGTGGACGGGGCGGATCTGGGCACCCGGCCGGATCCTGCCGCCATGGGCGCCGCCCTGGAGCGGGGGGAACTCTCCTCCGCGGCGGCCTGCTTGGGCAACGTGTTTGAGCGTGTGCTGACGGAGCAGGAGGGGGCGGAGATCCGATCCATCAAAGACCTTCTCCTCCGGGGCGGCGCCCTGGGGGCGGCCATGAGCGGCTCCGGCCCCACGGTCTACGGCCTGTTTGACCATCCGGACAGGGCCGCGCAGGCCCTGGAGCTTCTGAAGGGACGCTATCGGGAGACGTACCTGGCACATCCGGTGAAAAAATTCAGCCAAGCGGAATAAGATCCGCGGGATCTGTCCATGATGGAAGAAACGGGCCGCGCGGGGCCCAGAGTGCAAAGGACGGATCCATTATGAAAAAGAGCAGACGGCGGGGCCTTGCCCTGAGCCTTTTGGAGCTGGCGCTGCTGATCGGCGTCACGGTGTTTCTGCTGACCAGCGCCTGGGCCGCCAACACCCAGGACGCTCTGGCGGAGAAGGTGGTGCGGCTCCATGTGATAGCCAACTCCGATACAGAGGCGGATCAGGCGCTGAAGCTGAAGGTCCGGGATGCGGTGCTGGCCCGGACGACAGAGATCCTGGAGCAGTCGGCAGACCGGGCGGAGGCGGAAGCCCTGCTGCGGGAGGCGCTGCCGGAGCTGGAGCGGATTGCAGAAGAGACCGTCCGGGCGGAGGGCGGCGATGACCCGGTGACGGCGGAGCTGGCTGAGGCCAGCTTTCCCACCAAGGAGTATGACGGCTTTGCCCTGCCTGCCGGAAAGTACCTGGCCCTGCGGATTGTCATTGGAGCGGGGGCCGGGCAGAACTGGTGGTGCGTCGTATTCCCGCCCCTGTGTACCGCTGCGGCGGAGGAGGTGCCTGAGACGGCGCTGGCCGCCGGGCTGACAGAGGATCAGGTATCCCTCATCACCGAGGAGGACGGCGGCTATGTGCTGAAGTTCAAGGTGGTGGAGTGGTGGGAATCCCTGCGGGAGCGGATCAACGGATAAACGGATAAACGGAACCAGCAGCATGTCCGATGCTCTTCGGACATACTGCTGGTTTTTTGCGTGTCTCAGCCGCCGGTGAAAGGCTAGTCAGAAACTCCTCTGAAGAAGTCTTCAGTTCCCGTCCTGGCTGCTTTCAGACGGAAAATCACATTGCCGTCCGGGCACACGGCGTCCTTGGTACAGGGCCCGCTGCCGCCGATGCGCTCCGGGATCCCGCCGCTCCGCACCGCCTCCATGATGGGGAACATCAGCAGCATGGCCTTGGAGCAGATCCCGCAGCCCTGGGTGTTCACCGGGCAGCCATAGCTACGGGTGCAGACGCCGCCAGCCTCTTCGCCGTTCCGGCAGCACCGCTCTGGAGGATCCCCGGGGGAAGCCGATCACCTCAATCTTCCACTCGTGTTCTTCCTCATGCCATTTGGGAGATCTTCCTGCAAATCATCTGTTCAAATACGCCTGGATGTCAAAGTCCAGCAGCTTCGTATTCCCCTTTAGGTACAGGGGATGGTGGGGGTGGCCGGACTTCAGCGGGGGCCCGGCGGTGAACCACCTGGCACCGGTGCCGGAGGCGTCGGCGGCAAAGTCCCGCAGGCAGTCCATCAAGTACCCGCGCTTCTCGATGAGATTGCCCCAGGCGGCCCACAGGGCGGGGGCCGGGGACAGGGAGAGGAGATACCGGAAGGCCTTCCGGTTTTCTTCGTGGAGCACCGGGTTGCAGCTTTGCTCCATATCATCGGGCCGGGTGGCCCGCTGGGCGTAGACATTGAACATCAAAAAGCTGTCGTACCCGTTGGCCAGGGCGATCCGCTGAGCGGACTGGAGGGTGGGGTCCAGGGCGTCCGGCGCGGCGGTGGAGGGATTGATGCCCATGCAGATCAGGGGCTTCTGGCCCCGGGTTCCCAGAATATACCGGTATTCGGAGTAGCGATTGGGGACGTACAGCCACCGTGCCACGTCATAGCCGGCGGAGGGGCGGAGGGCGGCGGAGAGCGCCTCGTCAAAGGGTTCCAGGTCCAATGCGGCGGTGGGGCCTTGCGGAATGTGCATGGGAAGACCTCCTTGGAAATTCTACAAGAAACAGGATAGCACGATTCGCCCGGATATGCTATAATATTTTCAAAAATCGCGCAAAGGAGGACCCGCCATGCTGACGATTCTGATGGGCCGGGCCAAAACGGGAAAATCGGAGCAGGTGCTTCGCCGGATCGGAGAGCTGGGGGATTCCGGCCGGCAGATCCTGCTGGTGCCGGAGCATGCCTCCCATCAGGCGGAGGTGGATCTGTGCCGCTTCTGCGGGGATACCGCCAGCCGCCATGCGGAGGTTCTCAGCTTCCGCCGCCTGTGCGACCGGGTGCTGGCCATCACCGGCGGCGCCCGGGTGCCCCTGGACGCCGGCGGCAAGCTCCTGACCCTGCAGAAAGCTCTGGGGGAGGTAGCCCCGGAGCTGAAGGTGTACCGGCGCCCCTCTCAGAAGGCGTCGTTCCTGCAGCAGCTGCTGGACCTTTTTGACGAGCTGCGCTGTTACGATGTGTCCCCGGAACTGCTGGACAGCCAGGCCCGGGAGATCCAGGGGGCCAGCCGGGACAAGCTGCTGGATCTGAGCCTGCTGTACGGGGCCTACGAGTCCCGGCTGTATCGGCCCGGCTTTGACGCCCGGGACCGGATGACCAGGCTCTGCGAGGCGCTGGGGGATGCCGGCTATGTCCTGGGCAAGGACGTGTTCCTGGACGGCTTCACCTACTTCAACGCCCAGGAGCGGCAGGTGCTGGAGATCATGCTGCGGCAGGCCCGCTCCGTCACTGTCACGCTGCTGGGGGAGCCGGACAGCGCCGAGGAGATGTTCCGGGTCTCCCTCCGGACCCGGGACCAGCTGACGCGTCTGGCAGAGAGGGCGGGCTGCCCCTGGGAGGTGGAGACCCTCACCCGCGCCGATGACTCCGCCCTGGGATATCTGGAGCGCCACTTCTTCGGAGAGGGGGAGCCCTACGAAGGAGACTGCGCCGCCATCCGCGTGCGGGAGGCGGACACCGCCTTCTCCGAGGTGGAGCAGACGGCGGCGGATATCCGCCGCCTGGTGGCTGCAGGGAAGTGCCGTTACCGGGACGTTACGGTTGCCGCCCGGAACATGGCCGATTACGAGGGGATCATCGAGACGGTGTTCGAGCGGTATGAGATCCCCGCCTACCTGAGCCGCCGCAGCGACATGCTGGAAAAGCCTGTGTGGAGCCTCATCACCGGCGTCCTCTCCGCTCTGGAGAACGGCTTTGAGTACGAGGACATGTTTCGCTGGCTGAAAACCGGCCTGGCCGGCCTGACACCGGAGGAATGCGACCTGCTGGAAAACTATGTCCTCACCTGGGAGATCCACGGCCGGATGTGGCTGCGGGATGTGGACTGGACCGATAACCCTGATGGCTACGGCGCCCCCTGGGATGGCCGCCGCCAGGCCAGGATGAAGCGGATCAATCAGCTGCGCCAGCGGGTGCGCAAGCCCCTTGCTGCTCTGGACGCGGGGCTGAAGTCCGGAAAAACAGCCGGCGAGAAAGTCAATGCCCTTTACAGCTTTCTGGAGCAGATGCACCTTCAGGGCGCACTGGAGCGGCAAATGCGCGCCCAGGCCGAGGCGGGCCGGCTCCAGGAGGCGGAGGAGACCGCCCAGCTGTGGGAGATCCTCTGCGGAATTCTGGACCAGTTTGTGGAGATCCTGGGAGACGAGCCCATGGAGACCGACGAGTTCAGCCGTCTGCTGCGGCAGGTGGCGTCCCAGTACAGCGTGGGCACCATTCCGGTATCCTTGGACCAGGTCTCTGTAACGGAGATTACACGGAACGACCGGCATACGGACAGGTACCTGTTCCTGCTGGGAGCCAACGATCATGTGCTGCCCGCAGTGGGACAGAGCGGCGGCATCCTCAATGACGACGACCGGGAGGAGCTGGCCCTGCGGGGGATCCGGCTGGCCCCCAGCGGCATGGAGCAGATGGGCATTGAGCTCCAGAACCTGTACGCGGCGCTGGTGCAGCCCACCGAGGGACTGGTGGTCAGCTACCCTACAGCGGACGTAGCCGGGGCAGAGCTGCGGCCTGCCTTTGTGATTGACCGCTTGCTGACGCTGTTTCCGTCGGTGCGGACAGAACACGAGAATATTGACAAGGAATATCGCTTGACAGCGCTGATTCCCGCCTTGGAGGCTGCCGGAACTGCCCCCGGAGGCCCCCTGTGGCAGTACTTTGCGGCGGACAAGGCCCTGGCGCCCCGCATGGAGGCCATGACCCGGGCGGCAGCCCTGAAGCGCGGGCGCCTGTCCCGCAGCGCGGTGCGGGCGCTGTACGGAGAGCGGATCACCATGTCCGCCTCCCGGGCGGAGCGGCTGCGGAGCTGCCACTTCGCCTATTTCATGGAGTACGGCTTGAAGGCAAAAACCCGCCGGCCTGCGGCCTTTGACGCCCCACAGATCGGCACCTTCCTCCATTACCTGCTGGAGCATGTCACGAAGGACGTGCTGGACCGGGGCGGCTTTGCCGCCGTGGGGGAGGAGGATCTCCACGCCCTGGTGCGGCGGTACATCGACCAGTACGCGGCGGAGGTGCTCCAAAACCTGGAGGGCCGGAATGCCCGGTTCCGGTATCTCTTTGCCCGCCTGCGGAACACCGCCTACGCGGTGGTGGACCAGATCGCGGAGGAGATGCGCTGCTCGGACTTCACGCCCATGGCCTTTGAGCTGTCCTTCGGCGACAATGGGGAGCTGCCGGCGGTGACGGTCAGTGAGCCGGACGCAGAGCTGCGGATCGGCGGAAAGGTGGACCGTGTGGACGGCTGGGAAAAGGACGGCAAGCTATACCTCCGGGTGGTGGACTACAAGTCCGGCAAAAAGACGTTTGATCTGGCGGCCGTCCGGATGGGGCTGGACATTCAGATGCTGCTGTACCTGTTTGCCCTGGAAAAGGAGGGCAAACAGCGGTTCAACCGGGATATCGAGCCCGCGGGGGTGCTGTATCTCCCCGCCCGGGACGAGATCCTCTCCGCGGAGCGGAGCGTCACGCCCGAGCAGCTGCAGGCCCTGCGGGAGAAGGAGCTGCGCCGGACAGGACTGCTGCTCTCCGAGCCGACGGTGCTCCAGGCCATGGAGCATGAGGCGCTGAGGAATCCCCGGTTCCTGCCGGTGCGGATCGGCCGGGACGGAGACGTGTCCGGCGCGCTGGCCTCTGCCGCCCAGCTGGGACAGCTGGGGCGGTATGTGGAGAAGCTGCTGCACCAGATCGCCCGGGAGGTGCGGGACGGCAACATCGACGCGGACCCCTGCTGCCGCAGCGAGGATGACAGCTTCTGCAAGTTCTGCGATTGGGCTGACGCCTGCCATTTCCAGGACGGGCGGGACGGCGACCATCTGCACTATATCCTGCCGGTGAAGCCGGAGGACTTCTGGTACCAGGTAGAGAAGGAGACCGAGGAAGGAGGCGGCAACTGACATGGCAAAGCTGACTTTGACCCCCCAGCAGCAGGCGGTGGTGGAGAATCGGGGCGGAAGCCTGCTGGTGTCCGCCGCGGCCGGCTCCGGGAAGACGAAGGTGCTGGTGGACCGGCTCTTCCGCTATGTGACAGAGGAGCGGTGCAACATCGACGACTTCCTCATCATTACTTACACCAAGGCCGCCGCGGCGGAGCTGCGGAGCAAGATCGCCTCCGAGCTCTCCAGGCGGCTGGGCCAGACGCCGGGGGACGCGCAGCTCCGGCGGCAGCTGCTGCGGGTGTACCAGGCGGACATCAAGACCGTGGACGCCTTCTGCACGTCGCTGCTGCGGGAGAACACCCACCTGCTGGCCCGGGAGGGGGACAGCCGGGCCCTGACGCCGGACTTCCGGGTGCTGGACGACAACGAGGCTCAGCTGATCCGCCAGCGGGTGCTGGCACGGACTTTGGAGGATTTTTACGACCAGCTGGACCAGGGCGGCGCTCTGCTGGCGGATACCCTGGGGGCCGGCCGGGACGACAGCCGCCTGGCCGCCCTGGTGCTGGAGCTGTATGACAAGATCCAGAGCCACGCGGATCCGGCAGGGTGGCTGGCGGAGAACCGGACTGTCTGGAGCGGCTGGGAGGGGGGCTTTGACGACACGCCCTATGCCGAAGAGCTGCTGGCCGCTCTCCGCCGGAAGGGAGCCCACTGGAGGAATCTGCTCCGCTCTGCCGCCGACGGGATGACAAAGGACAAGGCGCTGTATCAGGGATACGGAACCAAATTTCAACAGGTGTCCGCAGCCTTTGCCGCACTGGCCGGGGCCTATACCTGGGAGAAGGCCCGCAGGGCGGCGGAAGCCATCGTTTTTCCGCGGCTCTCCACCCCCAAGGGGCGGAAGGACGAGCCGGGTATCATCGCGCTGAAGCAGATGTGGGAGCGGTGCAAGAAAGAGACTGGAAAACTGGAAGCCCTGCTTTCCGTAACCGGGGAGGAGGCCATGGAGGATCTGCAGGCCGTGGCCCCGGCCATGGTGGCCCTGCTCCGCCTGACGGAGGACTTTGCGGAGCGGTACCGGCAGGAGAAGCTGCGGCTGAACGCCGCCGACTTCTCTGACCAGGAGCATCTTGCCCTGGGACTGCTGGTGGGCTCCGACGGAACCCCCACAGAGCTGGGGGAGCAGGTGGCGGCCCGGTACCGGGAGATCCTGGTGGACGAGTACCAGGACACCAACGAGATCCAGAACGCCATCTTCCAGGCGGTGTCCCGCAACGGACAGAACATCTTCACCGTGGGGGACGTGAAGCAGAGCATCTACCGGTTCCGTCTGGCGGATCCCACCATTTTCCTGGGAAAATACAACCGCTTCAAGCCCTGGCAGGAGGCCGCCGACGGGGAGGAACGGAAGATCCTGCTGTCCCGCAACTTCCGCTCCCGGCGGGAGATCCTGGAGAGCACCAACTTCATCTTCTCCAACATCCTGTCGGTGGAGATGGGGGAGATGGACTACGGCGAGGACGAGGCGCTCCACTTCGGGGCGGAATACTACCCGGAGCGGACGGACTGCCAGACGGAGTTCCACCTGATCTCTGCCCGCCAGAAGGCGGGGGAGCTGGACAAGCCGGTGAAGAAGCTCACGGCCGAGGCTCGGTTTGTTGCATCGCGCATCCGGCAGCTGCTGGATGAGGGTTATCCGGTCACCGAGGGGGACGGCACCCTCCGCCCCTGCCGGCCGGAGGACATTGTGATCCTGATGCGCTCCCCCGGCAGCCGGTCCGCCGCCTTTGCGGCCGCTCTGGCGGAGCGGGACATTCCCTGCTCCTTCCAGGAGAGCGGCGACTTTTTCCATACCATGGAGATCTCCGTCATGCTGTCCCTGCTGGAGATCGTGGACAATCCCCGGCAGGATGTGCCGCTGATCGCCGTCCTCCGCTCACCCCTGTTCGGCTTTACGCCGGACCGGCTGGCGGAGATCCGATCCGCAGCCCCTGCCAGGGACTACTACGACGCGGTGGCCGCCGACGGGGGAGAGGACTGCCGGGAGTTTCTGACCACCCTCTCCGACCTGCGGCGCTCCGGCCGGGATATGAGTGTCCACCGTCTGATCTGGCATATCTACAACCGGCTGAATGTGCTGGGGGTCTTCGGCGCCATGGATGACGGTGCGGCCCGCCGGGAGAATCTCATCGCCCTGAGCCAGCACGCGGAAAGGTTTGAAAGCAGCGGCTACCGGGGGCTGTTCGCCTTTGTCACCCAGCTGCGGCGGCTGCTGGAGCAGGATCAGGCTCCCGCCACCCGGGGGCCGGCAGAGGCCGCCGGTGTGCGGCTTATGAGCATCCACAAATCCAAGGGCCTGGAATTTCCCATCGTCATCCTGGCAGATCTGGACCATGCCTTCTCCCGGCAGGACTTCGACACACCGGTGCTGGTGCATCCGTCCATGGGCCTGGGCCCCAAGCGCGTTGACCTCACGCGGAAGATCCAGTACCCCACCCTGGCCCGGCTGGCCCTCCAGGAAAAGCTCCGGAGGGAGAACCTGGCGGAGGAGCAGCGCATCCTGTATGTGGCCATGACCCGTCCCAAGGAGAAGCTG
Organism: uncultured Oscillibacter sp.; assembly: GCA_946494635.1. Taxonomy (GTDB): domain Bacteria; phylum Bacillota; class Clostridia; order Oscillospirales; family Oscillospiraceae; genus Oscillibacter. The sequence continues at coordinate 12,444 of CAMMCS010000029.1, forward strand.
ATTCTGGTAGACGCCCTGTACAACGCCCCCAAGCGGCTTCAGCAGCTGGCGGCTGTGGCCTCCTGCCCGGTGCTGTCGGAGACGGTGGCGGAGGGCCGCACCCTGGGGGACTGGATTCTGCTTCCTCTGCTGTGCCGGCCGGAGGCCGAGCCCCTCCGCGATCTGGCGGAAGCGGAGATTGGACGGCTGTATAAGGGAGAGGACAGCCCCTGGCAGGTATTTTTGCATGACAGTGAGGACTACCGGGACCGGCCTGTCCGGCCGCAGATGACCGGGCAGGCGGCGGAGAGGACCGCCGCCTTTGACCCCGCGCTGCTGGCCTATGTCTACCCCTACCTGCGGGAGACGACCCTGCCCGCCAAGGTGACGGCCACCCAGCTGAAGGGCCGCCCAGCGGACCAGGAGATCGCGGAGCGCGCCCTCCATACACCCTATCTCCGCCCTCTGAGCCAGCCGAATTTCCGGCGGGAGCGGCAGGGACTGACGCCGGCGGAGCGGGGCACCGCCACGCACCTGGTGCTGCAGTACCTGAATTTCTCCGACTTTGACGTGGCGGGCCAGATCGAGGCCCTGCGGCAGCGGGGCCTGCTGACGGACCAGCAGGCGGCAGCCGTGGAGACAGCGCCGCTGGAGCGGTTTCTCCAATCTCCTCTGGCGGAGGAGATCCGGAAAAGTGAAAGCGTCCTGCGGGAATACCGCTTCACGCTGCTGATGGACGCCCGGGACTACGACAGCGCCGCGGTGGAGGGGGATTCGATTCTCCTCCAGGGCGTGGTGGACTGCTGCTTCGAGACGGCAGAGGGCCTCACCGTGGTGGACTTCAAGACGGACAGCGTGTCCACGCCGGCGGAGATCCAGGCCCGGGCGGAGCACTACCGCCCCCAGCTGGAGGCATACAGCCGCGCGCTGGAGCGTGTGCTGGAAAAGAGCGTCATCCGCCGGACCCTGTACTTCCTGACGGCGGGGGAGATCGTGGACATTTGAGGGGGAGATACCCATGGGAGCAGAGATTGTCAGCCAGGTGGAGGCCCTGTTTCCCTGCCCGCCGGAGCGGGTCTGGGCGGTGGTGACGGACCTGGAGCGCTGGCAGTGGCGCAGCGATCTCCGCCGCCTGGACCACGCCGGAGACGATGCTTTTACGGAGTACGGCAAAAGCGGCTTTCCCACCCGCTTCACCGTCACGGACCGCCGTCCGACCTCCCTCTGGGCCTTTGACATAGACAACGCCAATCTGACGGGCCGCTGGACCGGGGAGTTCCGGCCGGAGGGCGGCGGCACCCGGGTCACCTTCACGGAGACCATCGCTGTGAAAAAGCCCTGGATGCGGCTCTTCGTCAGGGGCTATCTCCGCCGCCAGCAGGCCCGCTATCTGGCGGATCTGCGCCGGGCGCTGGAAGCAGGAAAATCCAACGGGAAAAACTGAAAAAAGGTCTTGCATTTCCGGAGAGGATGTGCTACACTAATTAACGCCTTTATGGGGTGAAAGCTCCGGCGAGGTAGTCTGGATCAGAAAGAGGTGAACGAGAGCAATGAAGGAAGGAATCCATCCCAATTATCAGCAGACTACGATTACTTGCGCCTGCGGTAATGTGATTGAGACAGGTTCTACCAAGAAGGATATCAAGGTGGAAGTCTGCTCGAAGTGTCACCCCTTCTTCACGGGCAAGCAGAAGCTGGTGGATACCGGCGGACGCGTGGCCAAGTTCAACAAGAAGTTCGGTCTGGACAAGTAAGTCTGACACGTCGCAAAAGGGCCTGCCGGTGGCAGGCCCTTTTTTCATTTACTTTTTCGCCAAAAGCGCATATACTGTTGCTAGGAAAATCGGGAAGGAGCGTCTGCGATGAAGTTGCACCCTGTTGCGCTGGAGACCCTGACGCCGGAGATCCTCCGCGTCTTTGGCCAGTGCCCCCCGCTGCTGACCGCCGGGGACAAGAGCGGTCTGAACACGATGACCATCGGCTGGTGCCAGCTGGGCCGGCTGTGGAACCTGCCGGTGTGCACGGTCTTTGTGCGCCCGGAGCGCTATACCTATCAATTTATAAAGTCCCATGACTATTTCACCGTCTCCGTCCTGCCGGAGGACGCCAAAAGGGTGACCGCCCTCTGCGGCAGCAAAAGCGGCCGGGACGTGGACAAGGTGACGGAGAGCGGCCTGACGGTCCGCTACGGCGCCGGGGACGCTCCCTTCTTTGACGAGGCGGAGTGGGTCCTGGTGTGCCGGAAGCTGTACGTCCAGGACATGGACCCCGCCTGTGTGCTGGGGGAGGGAGAGATCCTGCCCTTCTACACGCCGGGACAGGGCGGCTGGCACCGCATCTATGTGGGCCAGGTGGTGGAGGCCTATCAAAAATAAGGAGTTTGCATGGCAGAGACAC
>CAMMCS010000030.1 GCA_946494635.1 uncultured Oscillibacter sp.
CGTTGGCCTTGCCCACGCCGCCGATGCCGCCCATACCGCCCATGCCGCCTTTTTTGGCCATCCAGCGCATGATCAGGGAGAATGCCAGGAAGATGACCACAAAGGGCAGCACATAGCTCACCAGCATGGCCAGCACCGGGTTTACCGGGGGCTGGTAATTCTCGTCGACCTTCACCCCATACTCATTGAGAAACGCCACGGTGGCGTCGTTGGACTGGATCTGGACGGTAAACAGCTCCAGATGGGCGGTCTGCTCCTGGCCAAGGGCGTCCCCATAGACATAGCCGTCCTCGGTTTTGACATAGGAGACGCCGTTTTCGTTGGTATAGACGTAGCCGTTTTCAGGGGTGATGAAGAGGATCGGCTCGGAGTTGTCGAACACCACGCTCTCCACCTGTCCGCTTACCACCATGTCCTGGAACGCGCTGTATTCCAGATTCACGGAGGAGGCCTGCCTGCCGGCGCCGCCCATGACGCTGCTGGCATAGCTGACCACAATGGTCAGCAGCAGGGCCCAGCCCACCAGGGAGGCCACGCCCCGCCAGTTGCCGCCGGATTTGTTGTTTTTATTGTTGTTCTTGTTGTCGTTTGGGTTCATGTATGGAACTCCTTTCAGGGGTAAACCTGTTCATGCCGGCGGCAGGAGGGAAGAGGCGGATTCCGCCCAGCCTCCCGGTTCCGCCGCCGGGGAGAGGCGCCGCGGCGCCCCGGGAAACCCGGCCCTGAAAAAACCGCAGAGCCCGGAAACCCAAAATGATTTAAAAGTATATCACACAACCCCAGAACCTACAAGGACAAGGGGGCGGATTTCTATAAATTTTCTGTGAATTGCACTTCCCCAGCACCCCACTCTATGCTATACTACCGTTTGAATGAAAAACAGTTTTTGTTTAAGAGGAGCGGCTATGGACGAACAGAGAAAAGACAGCCTCACCGCCGGGGCGGACGGCATCATTGAGGGGCGCAACGCTGTGATCGAGGCCCTGCGGGCGGGCGAGACCATTGACAAGATTTACCTCCAGAAGGGGGAGACGGACAAGACCCTGGGCCATATCGCATCCAGAGCCAGGGCCGCCGGCGTTGTGGTGGTGGAGGCGGACAAGCGCAAGCTGGACGCCATGAGCCGCACCCACGCCCACCAGGGCGTCATCGCGCTGGCTGCTGTGCGGGCGTACGTCAGTGTGGAGAGTATTCTCCAGAGCGCCGCGGACAAGGGGGAGGCCCCGCTGCTGGTGGTGTGCGACGAGATTTCGGATCCCCATAATCTGGGGGCCATCATCCGCACCGCTGAGTGTGCCGGCGCCCATGGGGTCATTATCCCCAAACGCCGCAGCGCCGGCCTGACGGCCGTGGTTGCCAAGACCTCCGCCGGAGCGGTGGCCCACATGCCGGTGGCGCGGGTACCCAATATCCCCGCCCTGCTGAAGGATCTGAAGAAGCAGGGGATCTGGGTGTTCGGCACGGCGGCAAGCGGGACCACGGCCCTGTACGACGCGGATCTCAAAGGCCCTGCGGCCATTGTCATCGGCAGCGAGGGGGACGGTATGACCCGCCTGGCAATGGAGAATTGCGATTTTCTGGTAAGCATCCCCATGCGGGGGAAGCTGAATTCCCTGAACGCCTCCGCCGCGGCGGCGATCCTGCTTTACGAAGCGGTGCGCCAGCGGCAGGGCTGAAGAGACTGAGAAGCGCGGAGAGGAAGAAAGAGACAGCATGGCTTCCAAAGGCGAGAGAGATTTTTATAGCGATCTGGCAGGGACGGATGTCCCGGCGTCGGAGGAGGACTACTCCCTGGAGGAGATCCTGGCGGAATACGGCGGCGGCCGGGAGAAGCGGCTGATGGAGGCCGTGGAGCAGGAGGCCCTGGAGGAAATTTCCCCCGCCCCGGAGGCGGCTCCGCCCGTCCCTGGGAAAAAGGGCGGGCCATCCAAACAGAGACGGTCGGCCCCGCCCTCTGACACGGTGGAAAAAGACGCCGGAAGGGCGCCTGCGGAGGAGATGGCCCCGGCGCAGCAGGAGCCGGAGAAGGCGGATCTGCGGCAGGAGCTGCCCCGGCCTCCCAAGCCCGTCACGCTGGAGGATGTGGTGGGCAGTACGGTGGACGCGGTGATGGAGGAGACCGTCCAGGAGCCCCTGCTGCGGCCCCGCCGCGGCCTGTTCTCCAGGAAGCCGCTGGTGGAGACGGAGGAGCTCTATCCTCCGCCGGAGCCGGAGCCCGAGGAGCCGGCGGAGATTGACACCATCGGGCCGGAGCCGTCGATGGGAGAGGCGGCGGCGGAGTGCCGGGCCCAGGCCAAGCGGCGCAGGGGGCCGGTCCTTCCGGCGGCGGTGGTGTCGCTGCTGCCGGTGATCCCCATGGCGGTGGAGGCCTATGGCTATGAGATCACCTACTGGACCGGGAACGCCGCCGTCCAGAGCGGCGTGCTGCTGGCCTGCCTGGCGGCGGTTGCGCTCCTGGGCCGGCAGGTGTTCGCCCGGGCCTTCACACAGCTGGCCCGGAGGCGCTGCACCAGCGACCTGCTGGCGGTGATCTCCCTGGTCGTGATGGCGGCGGACTGTGTGGCGCGCCTGCTGCTGCCGGAGCGCAGCGCGGTTTCCTGCTATGCCCCGGTGGGGTGCTTTGCCATGGTGTTTGCCATGTGGGGCGGCGCCCGGGAGAGCAGGGGACTGTGGGATACCTTCCGCATGGCCGCCACAGACGACGAGCCCCCATACCTGGTGACTGAGACGGGGCGCGGGGCCTGCAAGCAGCGGGGGTCCGTGCCGGGATTCTACACCTCGGCCTGCAGTGAGGACAGCGCGTCTGTCTGGCAGGCGGCGCTGATGCCCGTGGTGCTGGCGGCCTCGGTGGTGTTTGCCGGCCTCAGCTCCCTGGGCCAGGGCCGGGGCGAAGATTTCCTGCTGAACTGGTCCGCCATCCTGGGGGCGGGGACCACCTTTTCCCTGCCGCTTTGCTGGGGGCTCCCCTTCTCCAAGCTGGCAAGGCATCTGCACAAGGCCGGCTGCGCGGTGGCCGGCTGGCGGGGCGCGGAGATGATCAGCCGCCGGCGGGCCATGGTGCTGACAGACGGGGACCTGTTTCCGCCGGGAACCATCCAGCTCAACGGCGTCAAGGCCTTCGGCGAGACGCTGCCGAAGGTTTACGCCTACGCCGCCTCCATGGCCCGGGCGGCGGACTGCGGCCTCCAGCGGCTGTTTGACGGCCTGCTCCGGGGCGAAAATGGGACATATCAGCGGGTGGACGACTTCAGCTTTTACGAGGAGGGCGGCTATTCCGGCACCATCCATGGGGAGAGCGTGCTGATGGGAACCGCCTCCTTCATGCGGAAGATGGATGTCCGGCTGCCCGGCGGCATCAACCTGCGGACCGGCGTGTTTCTGGCGGTGGACCGGCAGCTGATCGCGGTGTTCGCCGTGAAGTACCAGCCGGCGGAAAATGTGGACTTCGCCCTGCGGATGATGCGCCGCAACCGCATCACGCCCATCCTGGCGGCCCGGGATCCCAACATCACGCCGGCCCTCCTGAAGCGAAAATTCCACAAGGGCGTGAAGGTGGAGTACCCCAGCCTGACGGACCGGGTGGCCCTCAGCGAGGCGGAGCTGGACCGGGGGATGCCCCGGGCCCTGCTGTTCCGGGAGGGGCTGCTGCCCTATGCGGAGACGGTGGTGGGCAGCCGCCGGCTGTGCAGGGCTGTCCGGCGGGCTGCGGCGCTCTCCCTGCTGGGCAGCGCCGCAGGAACGCTGCTGGCGTTTTACCTGGTTTTTCAGGAGGCCTACAATCTGATCTCCCCCCTGGCCCTGCTGGTCTTCCTGCTGCTGTGGACGCTGCCTGTCCTCATTACGGCGGACTGGGCCGGCCGGTACTGAACGATGAGAGGATCCCCGCGGCTGAAGAAGCCGCGGGGATCCTCAGGCTGTTGGCAAACCGGGGAATCCGGGGAGATGGGACAGCGGGGAAGGACTGCACCCGCAGGCAGGATCCGGGGCCCAGGCCGCCGCACGGCGGCCTGGGCCCTTCGCTTTCAATCAACCGTGTTCAGAATTTGGAGAAGCTGCCGAAAACCCCCGCGGCTGAAAAAGCCGCGGGGGTCTTTTTCGGATCGCCGGTTCGCCGGCGGGCGCCCCCTCCCTGCGAAGAGACAGGGAGACTCGAAACGGCATCGGTTTCAAACAGCGCGGGACGGCCCGCATTGCAACGGGCTTACGGGTCCGGCGGCAGCGGCGGATTCTCCTCACTGGCGCGGATCAGGGCCAGAAGATCATCCCCCAGGCGGCTGATGAGAGTCAGCTGACGCAGGGAGAGCGTGGAAAACTTCTCCCCCAGGGCTGCCGCCAGGTTTTCGGCGTCCGGAAGGGCCATCCGCCCGCGGAGGATCCACTCCGTGGAAACGCCCAGCACCTCACAGATTTTAATGGTAGTCTCCAGCGAGGGGCCGGCCAGCCCCCGCTCGATGGTGGAGATGAATTGGGTGGAACGGTCGATCTGCTCCGCCAGTTCCTCCTGGGTCAGCCCGGCCTGCTCCCGGGACTGCTGAATCCGTCTCCCGATAGCAATGTTGATCGTCTTTTTCTCCCGCATGGTGACCCTCTTCTCGCGATAATATGATTAGTTTACACATAATGCTGCTTGACTTAAACAAGGTGATGTGCTTATAATGATAAGTACAATATACTTAGTTTTCCCTGCTGCTGCTGAAACGGCGGCAGGGTCTGCTGCCCTTTTCCGGCTTCCAGCCGGGGAAGGGCAGTTCTTGCACAATGGGGAAGGACGGACCGTTCGCGATATTTGTAATACAAAAATAACCTTCGAGAACGGGCCGCACCGGGGGGCCGCCATGAGAGAAGACTTTCACCAACCGGATAAAGAGGCGATGGAAGACCTCCTTCGCCGCCACAGGGCAGACCTGCCGGGCCTGATCCTGCGGCTGGCCTGGCTTCAGGGGCTCACCCGGGAGGAGATTGTGGCCCTGAAATGGGCTCAGGTGGACTTTCAGGCCGGCAGCCTGTTTCTGCCGGACCGGACGGTGCCCCTGGACGACGACGCCGCGGCCTGCCTCTCCGCCCGGTATGAGTCCGGCGGCAATCTGACGCCGCATGTGACGGCGTCAGAAAAATTCCGGCGTCCCCTGCGGCCGGAATCGGTCTCCCGCATAGCCCGCACCGTCCTGGATGAGGGCGGCCTGGCCGGCGTGCAGCTGAAGGATCTTCGCCGGGACTTCTTCCTCCGCCAGCTGGAGGCCCATGACTGGCCTTACGCCGTGCGGGTCAGCGGATTGTCGGTGACCACCTATCAGGCCTGTTTTGCCGGGAACCGGGCGGGGAAAAAGCACTCCTCCCGACGGGGCGGAACCTTTGACGAGTTCCGCCTCTGGCAGATCCTGCAGAAGGAGGACGACTCCGCCGCGGGGCTTGCCCTGTGGATGAGCTGGCAGATGGGTGTGCCGGGCAAGGATCTGGCGGCCCTCACCTGGGACCAGGTGGATCTGGACGCCGGGGTGCTGCGCCTGCCCGGGCAGGAGGTGCCCCTGACCAACGCGGTCCGCCGCCTGCTGGAGCGGGCCCGGGCCGCCCGCCGGCCGGAGGACGACCCCCATGTGCTGCTCTCGCCCCGGTCCCGGGGGCCCATGGATCTGGCCCGCCTGTCCCGGCTGGTGCAGACGGCGCTGATCCGGGGCGGGCTGGAGGATGTGACCCTCCGGGACATCCGGGCGGCGGGGGAGCGGCGGGAGGATGACCGCGCCCTGCTGGACTTCGCCCGGGCCCACGGCAGCATCACCCGGCGGGACGCCATGAACCTCCTGGATTTGTCGGACACGGCGGCCTACACCCGCCTGCACCGCCTGGCGGAGCGTGGCGAGCTGGAGCAGGTGGGGAAGAAGTACTATCCCCCCGGCACGGTGGTGCCGGAGGATCAGCAGTGGAATGTCATTGCCGCCTACCTGCGGGAGGCGGGCTTCGCCTACTGCCAGGATCTGGCCCAGGCGCTGCGGATCAGCAAGCGCAAGACCGCCGCCCTCCTGCGGGGGATGGTGCAGGACGGCCGCCTGCTGCAGTTCGAAAAGCGATATTACCTGGCCGGAGAGCCAGAGGAGCGGCAGGCGCGGTGACGGATCCGCTCTGCCGCTTTCCACGGTATGCAATGTTACGAAAAAGAACAAATCAAACACATATCACGTCTATATCTTTTCACTTTCATTAAGAACCGGCCAAAACGCTGGACTTTTTGCCCGCTTTTGGATAGAGTTGCCTCAGCGGGGAAGGCCGGGGGCAAGTGCCCCCTGGGCGGCTGCGCCGGCAAGGCTAGCGCCGGCGGAACTGCCCATCAGGCCCGGACTCCGGCTGAACCCGCAAAATCTTTTAAGGAGGACGAATCCCCATGAAGAAGTTCCTTTCTCTGGTGCTTGCTCTGGTCATGACCATGTCTCTGGTCACGGTCAGCGCCGGCGCCAAGGACTTCGCGGACGACAGCGACATTGACTACAAAGCCGCTGTTGACGTGATCTCCGAGCTGGGCGTCGTCGATGGCTACAGCGACGACTCCTTCCGTCCCGACGGCCTGCTGACCCGCGGCGCCGCCGCCAAGATCATCTGCAACCTGATCCTTGGCCCCACCACCGCCAGCGCGCTGAGCGCCAGCACCGCCCCCTTCAAGGATGTGCCCACCACCAACGTGTTCGCGGGCTACATCACCTACTGCGCGCAGCAGGGCATCATCAGCGGCTACGGTGACGGCACCTTCCGCCCCACCGGCACCCTGAGCGGCAATGCCTTCATGAAGATGCTGCTGGGCGCCCTGGGCTATGACAGCTCCATCGAGCACTACACCGGCGCCAACTGGCAGGTCAACGTCATCAAGCAGGCCAGCGGCATCGGCCTGGATGACGGCAACGACGACTTTGTCGGCTCCAACCCCGTGACCCGCGGCGAGGCTGCCCTGTATGCCTTCAACATGCTGCAGGCCACCATGGTGGAGTATGACCAGAAGAACGCCATCGTGATCGGCGACATCACCATCAACACCACCTCTGCCCGTTCCGACGTGGTGAACACCACCAGCACCGACGGCAACATCGGCGAGGAGGACAACCTGATGCAGTTCGCCGAGCGCTACTTCGGCGACCTTTCCGAGCGCGCCGGCACCGCCGACGAGTTCAACCGTCCCTCCACCACCTGGCGTCTGAAGTCCCAGACCATCGGCACCTATGCCGACGAGGCCGATGCCACCTACACCTCCTCTGTGGAGCTGGGCGACATCTACAGCGATCTGGGCCTGGACGACGGCATTGACTACACCGACGTCACCTACTATGTGGACGGCGCCGACAAGACCAAGGCCGACTGGAAGAACGACAACTATGACATCGTTCGCGGCAGCAAGGAAGACGTACCCGCCAGCGGCAACGGCGTGCTGACTCAGGTCTACTATGACGACGACGCCGACGAGGTCACCGTGGTTGTGGTGAACACCTATGTGGGCAAGGTCAACTCTGTCCGCAGCAGCTCCACCACCCGGGATCCCTACATCACCCTGAACACCAGCTCCAGCGATTACTTCACCGAGCCCACCGGCATTGCCAGCAGAGAGTTCGAGACCGAGGACTTCTCCAAGGATGACATCGTGGCTTACACCTACTCCTTCAAGGAGAAGGCCATCCAGTCCGTGGAGCTGGCCGAGGCTGTCACCGGCACCATGAGCGGCTACACCACCAACGGCTCTGTCACCGTGGGCGGCACCAAGTATGATGCCAACAAGGCCTCCAAGAACACCATCGTTTCCTACACTCCCGCCGTGAAGCGCGGCACCGAAGTCACCGCCTATCTGGATCAGTACGGCGCTCTGCTGTATGTGGACGCCGACACCGCCAAGGAGTACGCCGTGGTGGTGAAGCTGGTGAAGAACACCGGCGACTTCAACGACGAGGTCAAGGCCGACCTGCTGCTGACCACCGGCGAGGTGGAGAGAGTCACCATCGGCAATGCCGACAATGATACTCTGATCACCAGCGCTGCATGGGATTCTACTCAAGGTAAGGAGAATAACCTTGTTGTGGACAACAGCAGCAGCAAGCTGTCCCTGTACGACATCGTGTCCTACACCATCAACGGCGACGATGAGTACGAGATCGCTCTGGCTGCCGATGCCCGTGGTAGCGTGACCGGCAACAACTTCGTGCTGGAGAACGGCAAGAACACGCTGAACATCACCAGTTCCAACGCCGCCAACCTGATGGGTAGCACGCCTCCGACGGTTAGCTCCACCGATGGCGCCACCACCTTCCTGATCTACGACGACGATGACAACGCCTCCATGTATGAGGGCTTTGCCAACGCGCCCACCGTGGAGGCCAGCAGCTCTACCAGCGTCACGGTGTACACGGATCTGGACGGCGCTGCCGCCGACATCGTGTTTATCTATGACGGCCCCGGTGTGACTGTCTCCGACGGCAACGAGGATGTCATCTACATCAAGGGCAACTCCGACGGCAAGTCTTACACCACCGCTCTGGGCGACTACTTCGCTTATGACGCCTTCCTGAACGGTGAGGAGATCGTCCTGAATGTTGCGGTTCCCGCCAACGGCGTGAATCCCTTCCAGAAGGACACCGTCATCTACGCCCCCAACTACAACAGCAAGGGTCTGCTGGTGAGCTATGACGAGGCTGTCACCGTGGATGTGGATGCTGGCACTGTTACCGACACCGACGTTCCCGCGGACAACACCGTTCTGCTGGGCGGCAAGACCACCGACAGCGAGAGAAACGATGTTATCGAGCTGGCTGGTCATTCCTACACCTACACCGATGACTGCGACGTCTACTATGTGGATGTGGATGGCGAGCTGAGCGTCAGCAGCATCGCCAACATCGGCAAGGATGACGACGACCTGGTTGCCTACGCTCTGGATGACGGCCGCGTCTCCACCGTGTACATCAAGGTGGTGGATGAGACCACCGGTGTGGACGGCGATGCCTCCTACGCCATGACGGGTGCGACTCTGCGTGCGACTGGCAACGCGAAGAACTTCGCAGTTGACTTCACCTCCGCGACCGCGCTGGACAACACCTATGATGTGACGGTCACCATCACCCGGAAGGACGACAGCATGGGCGATGCCGCCGTGGCCACCAAGACTATCGAGGCCAAGTCTGGTACGTTCCAGCAGCTCGATACCACCATTGTGATCCCTGCCGACGGCAACTATGTGGCGGAGATCGTTGTGAAGAATGCTGACGGCGATGTGGTTGCCAGCGGCACCACCGTGAGCACCTTCGTTGCTAAGGGAGTCTGAAATCAGTGAGTGCTGATTAAGTCAGTGAAACTGATTTAAGCGAAAAAATTCCCCCGGGTATTTGCCCGGGGGAATTTTTCCGTCCTCAGTCGCCCTCGCACAGGGCCAGATAGGTGTAGGTTTTGCCGCTTTCGTTCAGCTGCCCCGCCGCCGAGATGGACGCGGAGCTGTTGCTGCCGGTGACCCTTGTGGTGGCGTACCAGGAGAAGCTGTCCTCCCCCCACGCCAGGGACAGCGTGCAGCCGGAGCCCGCCGTTTCGTGGGCCGTGCCCTGCGTCCCCGGCCGCAGGAACAATGACGTGGCCTGATAGCTGCCGCCCACCACCATCACCGCCAGGGGTTTGCGGGGAAAGGTGAGGGTATTCTTGTGGCTGGAACCGTACTGCCCGCTTCCGGTGTACGTGCCCACCACAATCCGCGGCGTTCCCGCGGACAGCGCCGACAGCGCCGTCTCCAATTCCGCAATATCGTCGGCGTTGGCTTTCAGCGCCGCGTCGATTTTGGCGTTGTCCGCATTAAACTTCTCCATCAAGATCCGGTCGCTGGCCTCCCACTGGGTCAGCTGGTAATTGGCCGTTTGATTCAAAAAACATTCCTCGATTCTTTTCAGATCTCCCGGCCGGGGCGGAGGGGGGCCGCCCCCGCCGGGGTGCGGGGCAAATCCCGGAGCGTTTTGTCTGTTTCTCCGTTTGCCCTACACTCTTTGGGAGTGTAGGGCAAAAGTTGCACGTCCCCGTGCAACGCCGGCCAAAATTTTCCCCAAAACCCGCCCGAAGGGCAAAAAAACCGGGAGGCCGCCGCCTCCCGGTTGAATTATGGACAAGCCGTCAGTCCGCCTCCGCCTCCGCCACCTGGGCCAGGGTCTGCCCCCGGCCGCTCAGGTCCGCGGAGAGCACCGGGTCGATGGGCACCGCTAAGTACATGCTGTTGCCGTAGAGGAACGCGCCGGAGGTAACGGCCACCACCTGCCCGCAGGCGTTCAGCAGGGCGCCGCCGCTGCTGCCCTCGGAGATGTCGGCGGTGCTCATGACGCAGGGGAGGGCGTACCGCTCCACCTCCCGCTCCGTGGCGCTGACAACGCCGGAGCTGACCGCAAGGCCCAGGCCCAGGGGGCTGCCCAGGGCGTACACCGTGTCGCCCATCCGCAGGTCGCCGGTGCCGGAGGGGGCGATTTCCAGGCAGGCAAAGGCGGTGGTGCTGTTCCCCTCCAGGGCGTCCCGGGAGACCCGGATCACGGCGATGTCAATGTCCGGATCATAGTAGACCACCGACTCCACCTCATACAGGTCGCCGGTGGAGAGGGTGACCGTGGCGCGGGTGGCCCCGTCGATGGAGTGATAGTTGGTCACTGCCAGGCCGTCCGCGGAGATGAAGAAGCCGCTGGCCTCGCCGGTGGGGGTGTCGTCCCGCCACGCGGCGTCTGTCTCATAGAGGTTCAGCTGGAACACGGCGGCGGCGCAGCGGTCCGCGATCTGCCGGGCGGTGAGGGCCGGGTTCAGCAGGCCCAGGGCGTTGGCGGCGGAGCGGGACACGGCCCCGCTGTCCACCAGCCGGGTGATGACCGTGTCGTCCCCCTCCCGGTAGGAGAAGGAGAGGGCCGCCGCCGCGGTCTCCCACAGATCCCCCTGGCTCAGCGCGCCGGTGTAGGCGGTGGGGAAGAGGCCGATCCGCTGGGCAAAGGCCGCAGCGCCGGAAATGACAAAGTCCCCGTCCGCGTCAGACCAGCCCAGCATCCGCAGCAGGAAGGCGGCCCAGGCGTTGGCGGTGAGGGGCTCGTTGGGGCGGAATTCCGTGGCGGTCACGCCGGAGATCCAGCCCTGGCCGGCGGCGTAGTTCACCGCCCCGGCGATGGCGGCGGGCACATCCTGGAAGGCGGAGGAGCCGCTCTGCGCGGCGGCTTCCGCCTCCGCTCCGGCCAGGTTCACCAGCAGTACCGCCGCCTGGGAACGGGTGGCGGGAGATTCCGGATCAGACGCCGCATCATCCAAAAGGCCCAGGGTGGCCAGCGTGTCGGCGGCCCGGAGGGCCTCCCCCTCCAGAGCGGAGGCGGCTGGCAGGGCGCTCACCATCAGCAGGAGGGCGCAGAGGATTGCGGCAAGTTGCTTTTTCATGGGGATTGCCTCCAAGTTCTAAGATCGTCCCCCATTTTAGCACTGCTGCTTTTCCTTGACAAGGCTCTCTTCACTGGACATATGGGATGATATCTGTTATACTGACCCTATCTGGAAGTCGGCGGAAAAGGAGCGGCAAATGGCGGAACGACTGGCAAATGACCTCTGGCGGCTGGATATCCCCCTGGTGGGGAACCCGCTGAAAAACCTGAACAGCTATCTGCTCGTGGGGGAGCGGAGCCTTCTGATTGACACCGGATTCCGGCAGCAGCCCTGCCGGGAGGCCATGGAACGCCAGCTGGCGGAGACGCAGGTGGACCGGGACCGGCTGGACATCTTCTGCACCCACCTTCACAGTGACCACACGGGCCTGGCGCCGGAGCTGGTCCGCCCCGGCTGCCGGATCTTTATTGGGCAGATCGACGGCCCGGGGCTGCGGCGGGCCGCCGGCCGGGATACCTGGGCGGAGCTGAACCGGGCGTACATCCTGGATGGCTTCACCCAGGAGCAGATGGACCTGCTCTGGGGCACCAACCCCGCCAAGACCGCGGCCCCGCCCTGGCGGGAGGGGCTGTACACCGAGCTGCCGGACGGCGCGGAGCTCCGGTACGGCGGGCACACCCTGCGGTGCGTCCTGACGCCGGGCCACACCCCGGGACACCTGTGCCTCTATGATCCGGAGGCGCGGCGGCTGTTCTGCGGGGATCATGTGCTGTTCCATATCACCCCCAATATCTGCCGGTGGCAGGGGGTGCGGGACTCCCTGGGGGACTATCTGGCAAGCCTGGACCGGACGGCGGAGCTGGATGTGGCGGAGCTGTACCCCGCCCACCGGGCGGAGACCGGGGATCTGCGGCAGCGGACGGCGGAGCTGAAAGCCCACCACGCCCGCCGCCTGGAGGATGCCCTGCGGACGGTGACGGAGACGCCAGGGCTCACCGCCTATGAAATTGCCGGGCGGATGGCCTGGAGCATCCGCTGCCGGAACTGGGCGGAGTTTCCGCTGACCCAGAAGTATTTTGCCGTGGGGGAGGCCCTGGCCCACCTGGATCATCTGGAGGTGCAGGGAGCTGTTCACTGGGAGGAAATCCAGGGAAAACGGGTATATTTCGCCGGAGCCGGCGATAAAATATGAAGAATTAAAGGAGTGCTTTCCATGGACGTGAAAGAGATTTTGAGCAAATGCGACCACACCCTGCTGGCCCAGACGGCCACCTGGAAGGAGATCCAGGCCATCTGCGACGACGGCATGAAGTACAGCTGCGCCAGTGTCTGCATCCCGGCCAGCTACGTCAAGCAGGCGGCGGAGTATGTGGACGGGAAGCTGCCCATCTGCACGGTGATCGGCTTCCCCAACGGGTATGACACCACCGCCGCCAAGTGCTTCATGGCCACGGACGCCGTGGAGAACGGCGCCGAAGAGGTGGACATGGTCATCAACCTGGGCTGGGTGAAGGACCAGAAGTGGGACGACCTGCTCTCCGAGATCAAGGCCGTGAAGGCCGCCTGCAAGGGCAAGCTGCTGAAGGTCATCATCGAGTGCTGCTTCCTCACCGACGAGGAGAAGATCAAGATGTGCGAGATCGTCACCGCCTCCGGCGCGGACTATATCAAGACCTCCACCGGCTTCGGCACCGGCGGCGCCACCCGGGAGGATGTGGCCCTCTTTGCCAAGCATGTGGGCCCCAACGTGAAGATCAAGGCCGCCGGCGGCATCGCCGACCTGAAGGACGCCGAGGACTTCATCGCCCTGGGCGCCTCCCGCCTGGGCACCAGCCGCATTGTCAAGGCCGTGAAGGCTATGGAGAAATAAGGAGGAATACACTGCATGGGAACTCCCCACAATGAGGCTCCCCAGGGTGCCTTTGCAAAGACCGTTCTGATGCCCGGCGACCCGCTGCGGGCCAAATTCATCGCCGAGACCTTTCTCCAGGACGCCAGGCTGGTGAACAACGTCCGGGGCGTCCAGGGCTATACCGGCACCTACCAGGGCACGCCGGTGTCTGTCATGGCCTCCGGCATGGGGATGCCCTCCATCGGCATCTACTCCCACGAGCTGTTCCATTTCTATGATGTGGACAACATCATCCGGGTGGGCAGCGCCGGCGCCATTTCCCCCAAGCTGAAGGTACGGGACGTGGTGTTCGGCCAGGGCTCCTGCACGGACTCCAACTACGCTCACCAGTTCGGCCTGGGCGGCACCTTTGCCCCCATCGCCGACTTCACCCTGCTGGAGACCGCCGTGGCGGTGGCCCGGAAGCTTGGTGTTGAGCCCAATGTGGGCAACCTGCTGAGCTCCGACGTGTTCTACAACAAGGCGGGCAACACCCTGGACTGGGGCAAGATGGGCGTGCTGGCCGTGGAGATGGAGAGCGCGGCCCTGTACTGCAACGCCGCCGAGGCGGGCAAGCGGGCCCTGGCCATCTGCACGATTTCCGACAGCCTGGTCACCGGCGAGGAGCTTCCCGCCGCCGACCGCCAGACCACCTTTACCCAGATGATGGAAATAGCCCTGGGCGTCGCCGTGGAGATGGCGAAGAAGTAAGCAGTCGCTTTCAAACAAGGATAAGGATAAGGCTCCCGCGACCACGCGGGGGAAGTATGAAGGGGGGCGCCGAGCCCCCCTTCATATTGAATCACCCCGCCGCAGCGGCGCTTTCGGCGGAGCCGAAAGCGGAAGGCCCGGCAGCCGTGGAAACACGGCGGCAACAGAGGGAACAGACCGGAAACAAACCGGAAGCCCCTTCAGCTGGATTTGGCCTGGATTTTACAGAAATGAAAAAATGATTGCCATTTTCTATAAAAAATTCAACAAATTGTTGCAGAAAAGAAAACAATTTGGAAATTTGGTTGCAATCACGGGAAAGAGTTGATATAATGGGCCTGACCCACTGAGGTCATCCTGCGGGGCTGATTCCCTGCGGGTAACAAAACGAAGGAAGGTAGATTCCAATGAAGAAGTTTCTTGCACTGCTCCTGGCATTGGTGATGTCCCTGTCCCTGGTCGCCTGCGGCGGCGGGAGC
The DNA here is from genome assembly GCA_946494635.1 of uncultured Oscillibacter sp. GTDB lineage: Bacteria > Bacillota > Clostridia > Oscillospirales > Oscillospiraceae > Oscillibacter. Next base: position 14,425 of record CAMMCS010000030.1, read on the forward strand.
GATACCACCACTGACGAGGGCAACGATACGGAAGGCGGCGATACCCCCGAGGCTGCCAGCTATCAGGTGGCCATGATCACCGACTACGGCGATATCACCGACCAGTCCTTCAACCAGACCACCTATGAGGCCTGCCAGGAGTTCTGCGAGGCTGAGGGCCTGCAGTTCAACTACTACAAGCCCGTCGGCGACTCCACTGCCGAGCGTGTGGCCATGGTGGACGCCGCTGTGGCCGACGGCTACAACGTCATCG
>CAMMCS010000031.1 GCA_946494635.1 uncultured Oscillibacter sp.
CAGGAAGCCCAGGCCGCCGGTGATGCCGTAGACCACGGACTCGATGAAGTTGTAGCTGTTCTGCACGTTCAGCAGCACCACGCCCAGCACGGCGCAGTTGGTGGTGATCAGGGGCAGATAGATGCCCAGGGCCGTGTACAGGCCGGGCATGGACTTCTGCAGGAACATCTCGATGAACTGCACCAGCGCGGCGATGACCAGGATGAAGGCCACGGTCTGCATGTAGTCCAGGCCGAAGCGGCCCAGCACGAACTCATCCACCACATAGCACACGGCGGAGGCCAGGCCCATGACGAAGGTCACGGCGATGCCCATGCCGACGGCGGTGTCGACCTTCTTGGAAACGCCCAGGAAGGGGCAGCAGCCCAGGAACTGGGAGAAAATGAAGTTGTTGACCAGGATGGCGCCCAGGGTGATGGAGAGAAGATTGGTGATCTTATCCATTATTTGCTCTCCTCCTTATTCTTGGATTTGCTCAGGGCCCACTGCATGGCGGCGATCAGGCACGCCAGCACCAGGAAGCCGCCCACCGGCAGGGTCAGCATGCCCATGGGGAACTGCTCCGGCAGGATGCGGATGCCATCCCCGCCGTTGAGGATGCCGCCGCCGAAGGTGCCGGCGCCCAGGAACTCACGGATAATGCACATCACCAGCAGCACGGCGGTGTAGCCGATGCCCTGGAAGATGCCGTCAAAGAAGGAGGCGGCCACGCCGTTCTTGTAGGAGAACGCCTCGGCCCGGCCCAGGATGATGCAGTTCACCACGATCAGGGGGATGAACACGCCCAGGGACTCCGACAGGGCCGGCACGAAGGCCTGGATCAGCAGGTCCACGCAGGTCACGAAGCCGGCGATCACCACGATGAACATGGCGATACGGATCTTGTCGGGAATGATCTTGCGGATGGCGGCAATGATGACGTTGGAGAGCGTCAGGATCACCAGAACGGAGATGCCCATGCCCAGGCCGTTGAAGAACGAGGTGGTGATGGCCATGGTGGAGCACATGCCCAGCACCTGCACCAGCACGGGGTTATTGGTGATCAGGCCCTCTTTGAACTGTTTGCCTAAATTCATAATGAATCGCTCCTCCCTTCTCAGCCCATGGCGCCCACGGCGGCCAGAGCCGCGTTGACGCCGGTGGTGATGCCTCTGGTGGAGACGGTGGCACCCGTGATGGCGTCCACATTGGTGCCCACAGTCAGCGTGCCGTCCGCGGCGCTCTTGCCCACGAACTGATCCAGCACGCCCACGCCGGAGGCGGTGGGCTCGTTGCCCACGACCTTCGTGCCGATGCCGGAGGTCTCGGAGTGGTTGATGACGGAGACGCCGGTGACAGCGCCGGACGCATCCACGCCCACCATCATCTCGATGGTACCCTGAGAACCGGAGGCAGACACGGTGACGGCATAGCCGCCGGCCTCACCGTTCACCTGGACCTCGTAGATGTCGCCCAGGGTGCCGCCGGCGGAGCTGGCCGCGTCGGTCATGGCCTGGGTGTTCTCCAGCGGAGATTCGGAGAAGGTGGTGTTGTCCGGGTCGGCCACGACTGCCAGCATGGCCTCCTGGGTCTTCTGCTGGTTGATCTCAGCAATGGGGCCGGCCGTCACGCCGTTGACCAGGCCCAGCAGGCCCGCCACGATGACGCAGGTGATGAACAGCGTCACCGTCAGCGTGATGATGTACTTGGGATCCATATCGACCTTTTCCTTGGTCTTCACTTCGTTGCTCATTTTGCAGCCGCCTCCTTGTTAGCGGATTTCACAACGCCGAAGCGAGAGGGCTTCACAGCCTTGTCGATCAGCGCCACCACCAGGTTCATGATCATGATGGAGTAGCACACGCCCTCCGGATAAGAGCCAAAGTAGCGGATGAACACGGTCAGCAGGCCGCAGCCCACGCCGAAGATCAGCTGGCCGGTCTTGGTGACGGGGGATGTGGTGTAGTCGGTGGCCATGAAGAAGGCGCCCAGCATCAGGCCGCCGCTGAAAATGCTGTACAGCATGAACTGCACGTTGTCAGCGCCGCCCTTGGGGAACAGGAAGGTCAGCACGGCCACGGTGGCGATGTAGGCCACGGGGGTATGCCAGCTGATGACCTTGCGCCAGATCAGGTACAGGCCGCCCACGATCAGCAGCAGGGCGGAGATCTCGCCCAGGGAGCCGCCGATGTTGCCCAGGAACATGTCCGTCACGCTGTACTGGCTGGTGAGGCCGGCCATGTCGCCGCTCTTCATATAGGCCAGGGGCGTGGCGGCGGTGACCACGTCGGCGGTACCCACCACGGGCACCCAGCCGGCCTGGGGATCCGCCCAGGCGCCGCTCATGGTGCCGGCGTAGCTGGCCACCAGGGCGGCACGGCCCGCCAGCGCGGGGTTGATGAAGTTCTTGCCGATGCCGCCGAACAGCTGCTTGACCACCACGATGGCGAAGAAGTCGCCCACCAGGATCATCCAGTAGGGCATGTTCACCGGGCAGACAAAGGCCAGCAGGATGCCGGTGACCACGGCGGAGAGGTCGTTCACGGACTGGGGCTTCTTCATGATCTTGCGGTAGCCCCACTCAAAGACGATGCAGCCGATGACAGACACGGCGGTCAGGATCAGCGCCCGGAAGCCGAACTTCACAATGGCCCAGATCAGGGCGGGCATCATGGCGATGATGACATCCAGCATGATGGTGCGGGTGTTCTCCGCCGCCCGGATGTGGGGGGAGGAAGTGGCAATCAGTTTCAGATTCTTGTAGTCAGTCATTTCGCAGCGGCCTCCTTTGCTTCTTCGGCCTTTTTCTTTGCCTCGGCGGCAGCCCGGTCAGCGGCCGCCTTGTCCTTCACCAGCTGCTTGCCGGTCTTGAACATGTGGGTCAGGTGCATCCGGGCCGGGCAGATGTAAGAGCAGGCGCCGCACTCCATGCAGTCCATGATATGGGCGTCGTTCAGCTCCTCCACCATGCCCTTGGAGGCGTACTGGTACATAAAGAGGGGCTCCAGGTGCATCGGGCACACAGACACGCACTTGCCGCAGCGGATGCACTGCGGGTTCTCAACGGTCTTCTCCTCATTCTCGCAGAAGGCCAGGATGGCACCGGTGCCCTTGGCCACGGGGATATCCGCGGTGTACTGGGCCATGCCCATCATGGGGCCGCCGGCGATCAGCTTGAAGGTGCCGTCCTTCAGGCCGCCGCAGGCGTCCAGCAGATTGGTGACGGGGGTGCCGATGGGGCACTCCAGATTCTTGGGCTCCACCACGCCGGAGCCGGAGACGGTGACGATCTTGCGCACCACGGGCATGCCGGTGGTCAGGGCCCGGTAGATGGCGCAGGTGGTGTTGATGTTGAACACGGCGCAGCCGATGTCGGCGGGCAGCCCGCCGGGGGGCACCTGACGGCCGGTGATGGCCTGGCACAGCTGCTTCTCACCGCCCTGGGGGTAGCGGCAGCGCAGGGGCTCCACCACCACGGGGGCCTTCTGCTCCGCGATGACCTTGTTCATGGCGTCGATGCCGTTCTGCTTGTTGTCCTCCACGCCGATGACGACCTTGTCCACGCCGAACATCTTGGCCAGGAACTTGGCGCCGCCGATGATCTCCTCGGGCCGCTCCAGCATGGTGCGGTGGTCGCCGGTGATGTAGGGCTCGCACTCCGCGCCGTTGATGATGACGGTGCTGACCTTGCCGATGCCGCTGGTGATCTTCACGTGGGTGGGGAACGTGGCGCCGCCCATACCGACGATGCCCGCGTTCTTGACGATCTCCACCATCTCCTCCACGCTCAGGGCGTTGGGGTCGGCGGGGGCCTTCACCTCTTCGCTCACCTCGTCCTGAAAGTCATTGTCAATGACCACGGACATGATGTTGCCGCCCATGGAATAGGGACGGGGCTCCACGGCCTTCACCGTGCCGGAAACGCTGGCATGGATCGGAGCGCCGAGGCCATGGAACTCGCCGATCTTCTGGCCCACCTTCACATGGTCCCCGGCCTTGACCAGGGGCGTGCAGGGCGCGCCGAAGTGCATCGACATGGGGATGACCACAACAGCCGGTGGAGCCAGCTGCTCGATGGCCTTTTCATTGGTCGCGGCCTTCATGTCATGGGGATGAACGCCGCCAAAGAAAGCTTGTGCCATTGTCTTCACCTCATTTTTACTCCTTGATAGCCGGCCCGGGCAGGGGCGGGCCCATCTCCGCTGGCGCGGAAAAGGTGCCTCCTTACAGGCGACACTATCACATACTGCGCTTCATTCTACACCCTATTTTGAAAAATGTCCAGACTGTGAACGACAACTTTTTAAAAAAATACGCTTTTTTATACAGATTCTTTGCACCTTTTCCCACATTTCCCCAAAGTGACTGTTTTCCGGCATTTTACAGGAGTTCTCTTGTCAACTTTTCTAAAGTATGCTATGCTGTTCCACACACAGGGCTGCTCCGCCGGCCCATTCTCACAAGTCTGGAGGCCGTGACACGATATGATGGCACAACTGATCGACCGCAAATCGCTCAAACAGGAGATGAAGCATCTGCTGCGCTCCGCCCAGGTGAGCGCCCGGGGAATGGTCTGCCTGTACCTGGCGCTGATCCTGGTGCTGAATCTGGCGAACAGCTTCATCTCCGCGATCAACAGCGGGCTGCCGGCCACCTTTGTCTTCATTCTGGCCAATCTCCTCAGCATGGTGCTCTCCGCCGGCTTTGTGCTGTACTGCATGGCTGTCCGCCGGGGGGAGCGGGCGGAATACCTGACCCTGTTCGACGGTTTTTCCTTCGTGGGCAAGGTCATCCTGCTGAACCTGGTGATCTACTGCTTTACCCTGCTGTGGAGCATGCTGTTCGTGATCCCCGGCATCGTCGCCGCCTACCGCTACCGCTTTGCCCTGTACAACCTCTATGAAAATCCCGGCCTGAACGTGATGGAGGCCCTGGAGACGAGCAAGCGCCAGACCCGGGGATACAAGGGGCAGCTGTTTATGCTGGATCTGAGCTACTTCGGCTGGTACCTGCTGGCCAGTCTCCCCGTCCTGGCGGAGTTCTTCTACGGGTACTTCCTGATCTTCCAGGATCCCGGCTACTATCTGGCGGACCTCAACCGGATCTCCGCCATCTCCCTGCCCATCTCCGGGGGGCTGCAGATCCTGCTGGACAACCTGTGGCCGATGGCGCTGGCGGTCTTTTACCTGCCGGTGTACCAGTGTACGGAGCTGGGGTATTTCGACATCGCCCGGCAGACCTCCGGCGTGGGCGGCAGTGCCCCCGGCCAGCCGGAGGACGGCGGCTGGAGCGGCTTCTGAGGGCCCTTTTAAGCGTACAATCCCCCGGCGGGTTTTAGAACCCGCCGGGGGATCTTGTCTGTCCAGCGCCCTCACCCGCGCCTCACAGCCGCGGGAACTCCCGCCGGACATAGGCGCTGCGGCCCAGGGCCGCCGCCAGCAGGGCGGAGGCGGCGATGCCGAAGGCCGCCTGCACCAGGTTGCCGGGGATGCCCGCCGCGGCGCCGGTGAGGCTCCCCAGCAGCACGCCGTCGTACAGCCAATAGCCCAGCACCATGGGCAGCTCCCCCACGATGCCGCAGGCCGCCAGGCCCAGGGGCCCCCGCCCCCTGCCGAAGGTCTGCCAGCACACCGCCGCCAGGGCCGCCATCCCCGCCTTGATCACCAGGGTGGCGGGGGCATAGGCGGGCGCGCCCAGCAGCACGTCTGCCAAAGCCGGGCCGATGCTGCCCGCCAGGGCGCCCCAGGCCGGGCCCAGCAGGTACCCGCCCAGCAGCACCACCGTGTCCCCCAGGTTCATATAGCCGCCGGTGGGGGACGGCACCTTCACCACCATGGTGGCCACACAGGCCAGGGCCGCAAAGGCCGCCGTCATGACGATCATCCGTGTCCTCCGGGAGGCCCTGACTGCCTCCCGCTCCGCTGTCTTTTCCATCTCGCTTGCTCCTTCCGGCGGGGCCGCTCTGCCGCCCTTTTGTTTGCTGTTGTCAGCATAGAGCAAATATGGTATGATTGAAAGAGCCAATTTCTGATTTTTTATCAGGTCAGATGGAGGTGGTACCATGCGCACCTATGCCCTGGAGAACCGCGGCGGGATGCCGCTGTATGAATACCTGTACCGCTGCATCCGGGGGGACATCCTGGACGGCACCCTGGCCGCCGGGGAGCGGCTGCCCTCCAAACGGGCCCTGGCGGAGCATCTGCGCCTCTCCGTCATGACGGTGGAGGGGGCCTATCAGCAGCTGGAGGCGGAGGGGTACGTCTACACCCTGCCCAGGCGGGGGTTCTTCGTGGCGGAGGTGGAGCGGCCCCGGCCCGCGCCGCCGGCTCCGCCGCTGCCGGAGGCCCGGGAGGCGCCCGACTGGCGGCTGGACCTGAAGAGCAACCGGGTGGACGCCAGCCGCTTCCCGGTGGCCGCCTGGTCCCGCCTCACCCGCCAGGCCCTGACGGAGGAGGCGGAGTCCCTGCTGCGGCCGGTGCCCCATCAGGGGCTCCCCGCCCTGCGGCAGGCCATCGCCCGGGATCTGCGGGAGTACAAGGGCATGGCGGTGTCGCCGGAGCAGATCGTGGTGGGGGCCGGAGCGGAGTATCTGTACCTCCTGCTGGCCCAGCTGCTGGGGCGGAAGGCGGTGTTCGCCGTGGAGGACCCGGGCTACCCCAAGATCCGGCTGGTGTACGGCAAGTGCGGCGCGGCCTGCCGCCCGGTGCCCCTGGACAGCCAGGGCATGGCGCCGGAGGCCCTGGAGGCGGCGGGGGCCACAGCGGCCCACCTGTCCCCGGCCCACCACTACCCCACCGGGCTGGTGACCCCCATCGGCCGGCGGCAGGCCCTGCTGCGGTGGGCGGAGCGGGCGGACGCTGTCATCATCGAGGACGACTATGACAGCGAGTTCCGCTTCACAGGCCGCCCTATCCCGACGCTGCAGAGCATCGACACCGCCGGGCGGGTGGTATATATGAACACCTTCTCCCAGACCATCTCCCCGGCCATGCGGGTGGGGTTCATGGTGCTGCCCCCCCGGCTGCTGGACCGATACCGCCGGGAGCTGGGCTTCTACGCCTGCACGGTGCCGGCCCTGGACCAGCATGTGCTGGCCCGGTTCCTGGCCGGCGGCCACTACGAGCAGCACCTGGCCCGGATGCGGAAGGAGTACCGCCAGCGCCGGGACGCGGTGCTCGCCGCCTTCCGCTCCAGCCCCTTCCGGGACCGGATCACCATTTCCGAGCAGGGGGCGGGGCTCCACTTCCTGCTGAAGCTGGACACGGCGGAGGGGGACGAGGCCCTCCGGCAGCGGGCGGCGGCCCTTGGGGTGCGGCTGGGGTTCCTTTCCGAATACGCCGCCCTCCCCTCCCCCGCCTACGCCCACACCCTGGTGGTGAACTACGCAGGGCTGAACCCCGCCGCCCTGCCGGACGCCATGGAGGCGCTGGCGGAGGTATTCCGGCTGTAAGTCGTCCGCGCGGTGCCCCCGGGAAGCCGCGCAAAAGGGCCGGGCGCCTGAAAGGCGCCCGGCCCTTTTGCTTGCCGAAAGCGTCTTTTCGGCAAGCCGGACAAGGTTTCACACTCCTGAAAAATTCTGAAACCCTTTGATTTTCATGACGCAGGACACCCTTCCTTCCCGCGGCCCGAGATTTCCGGGGCTATCGGCAGCCTGAAGGGCGGGGCGCCCCCGGCCGGCAGGCCTGTCACGGATTGGCAGGCTTCTCCAGCTCCCGCATGCTCTTTTTAAAGTGGTAGGCAAACATGGTGGCCGTGGTACACACCGCCAGCACATCCGCCACCGGCTCCGCCAGGAACACGGCAAAGCACTTGTCCGCGAAGAAATTGGGCAGAATATAGATGAGGGGGATCAGCAGGATGATCTTCCGCAGCACCGCCAGGAACAGGGAGATCTTGGCGTTGCCCAGGGCCACGAAGGTCTGCTGGCAGGCGATCTGGATGCCGAAGATGCCGGTGGCCGCCATGTAGATCCGCAGGGCCCAGGAGGCATAGCTCACCAGCTCGCCGTCCGAGGTGAACATCAGGGCGAACAGCTGGGGGAACAGCTGCACCAGCGCCCACAGCAGCAGGGAGTACGCCACGCAGGCCATCAGCAGCACCCGGAAGGCCCGCCGCACCCGCTGGGGATTCTGCGCGCCGTAGTTGTAGCTGATGATGGGCTGGGCGCCCTGGGTCAGGCCCTGGAGGGGCATCATGGCGAACTGCATGATGCTGGACAGCACCGTCATGGCGCCCACGGCGATGTCCCCGCCATAGGTCTGCAGGGAGGAGTTGAAGCACACGGTAATCAGGCTCTCCGTGGACTGCATGATGAAGGGCGAGGCCCCCAGGGCCAGGGCCGGCAGCACCACCTTGGCCCGCAGGCGCAGATGCTCCCGCCGCAGGTGCCATTTGGTCTTCGGCCCGGTGAGGAACTTCAGCACCCACACGGCGGACACCGCCTGGGACAGGATGGTGGCCAGGGCCGCGCCCCGCACCCCCATGCCGAAGGCGAAGATGAAAATGGGGTCCAGCACGGTGTTGAGGATCGCGCCGATCAGCACGGTCTTCATCCCCACCACCGTGAAGCCCTGGGCGGTGATATAGGCGTTGAGGCCCAGGGTCACCTGGACAAAGATGGTGCCCAGGGCATAGATGCGCATATAGTCCAGGGCATAGCCGATGGTGTTCTCACTGGCGCCGAAGAGGTACAGCATGGGCTCCGCAAACACCAGGAACACCACGGTCAGCACCAGGGAGACGCTCACCAGCAGCGTAAAGCTGTTGCCCATGATCCGCTCCGACTCCTCCAGGTCGCCCCTGCCCTCGGCAATGGAGGCCCGGGGCGCTCCGCCAAAGGCCATCAGGGCCGCAAAGGCGGAAATCACCATGATGATGGGCAGGCATACCCCCACGCCGGTGAGGGCCAGCTTGCCCACCGTCTCCACCGGCTGCATGTGGCCGATATAAATTCGGTCCACCAGATTGTAGAGCATGTTGACGATCTGGGAGGTGATGGTGGGAACTGCCAGTGAGAACAGCAGCCTTCCCACACTGCCGCTGCCCAGATCTACGTTCTGCGTTTTCATGTGTCCGTTCCTTCCTCCAACTGTGTTTGCGCTCCGGAGAGCACTTTTTCCAGCAGCGCCTGAAACTGGGCGGCCTCCGCCGCCGTCAGGCCCGAGAACAGCGACTCCACACAGGCGCTCTGCACCGCCCGCGCCTGCTGCCCCAGGGCCGCGCCCGTCTCCGTCAAAGCCAGGCGCACCACCCGCCGGTCCAGCAGATCCGCCGTCCGCCGCAGCAGTCCCCTTTTGACCAGGACCTCCACCGCCGCGGACACCTGGCTTTTGGCCAGGCCCCGGAGCTCTGTCACATCCCGGGCCGTGTCAAACGAAGGATTGTTGGTGAGGAACAGCACCACATCCATCTCCCGCATGGAGAGGCCCGTCCTCTCCAGCAGCCCGGAAAAGCACCGGGCATAATACCGTTTGAGCTGCTGCACACTGCGCAGCAGCTGCGTGCTTGTCACTGCCTGCACCGCCTTTCCTCCCAATCCGAACTGTTCTTGTTGGAACTTTTTAAGCATAGCACCATCCCCCCCGGGGCTGTCAAGAATCCGATCGTTTTTCTTGACATTTGCCCCTCCGTCCAGTATGATGAAAGCAAGAATATGGTTTTCAATAACAGATTACGGGGTGTTCTCTATGACATGGAATCTTGTAAGTGACAGCAGCTGCGACCTGCGGGTGTCCTCTTTCCACAGTGACTCCGTCCGGTTTGAGACTGTGCCCCTGCGGCTTCTGGTGGGTGAGCGGGAGTTCCTGGACAACGACCAGCTGTCCGTGCCGGAGCTGCTCGCCGCCATGGCGGCGGAGAAATCCGCGGCCTCCTCCGCCTGCCCCTCTCCCTCCGCCTTTGCCAAGGCCTTCGCCGCCGGGGACCGGACGGTGTGCATCACCATCTCCTCCCAGCTCTCCGGCACCTATCACGCCGCCTGCATCGGCCGGGAGATGGTGCTGGAGGAGCACCCGGACAAGGAGATCTTCGTCCTGGACTCCCGGGCCGCCTCCTCCACCTGCGCGCTGCTGGTGCGGCGGGCCAGGGCCCTGATGGAGGCCGCCGGGGAGGACGGGGACTTCGGCGCCGTCTGCGATCAGCTCCGCCGGTATCACGCCACGCTGCGGACATGCTTCACGCTGGAGAATTTCGACAACCTCATCAAAAACGGCCGGATGCGGCCCATCGTGGGCACCCTGCTGCACTCCCTGGGCATCCACGTCATTGCCGACGCCACGCCGGAGGGCACCATCCATGTGGCGGACAAGGCCCGTGGGATCGGCAAAACCTACCGGGCCATCACCGCCTTGATGGGCGCCAGCAAGGACTGCTCCGGCGCAGAGGTCATCATCTCCCACTGCGAGAACCTGGAGGGGGCCATGGCCCTGAAGCAGCAGATCCTGGCGGACCTGCCGGTAAAGCGGGTGGACCTGCTGTCCTGCCGGGGGCTCACCAGCTTTTACGCCATGGAGAAGGGCCTCATCGTGGGGTATTGAGCCGCCCGTGAGGCCCGCTCGATGCCGCAGGGGCTTCCGGCACACCCCGGCGGGGCCTCTGAGGGGGCCGACGACCCGGCGGCCCCGCCGATCTCCACCGAACCCTTGTGGGGATTCTGTAGGGGCCGATGCCCTCATCGGCCCGTTGGAAGGGCCTCCGGCAGAGCCGTAGGGGCGGCAATCTGCCGCCCGCCTGATTTCGGCAGGGACCTGGTGGGGGTGTAGGGGCGGCCCGGAGATTCGCAGGGGCGGACCTGTGTGTCCGCCCGTCGGTTTTTGTCGGGACCCTTGCGCTCCCTCCGGACCGGTCAAAAGCGCGCACGGAATGTCTTCCGCGCGCGCTTTTTCTTCTGGATACGCCTCTACCCCAGCAGGACGCCGGCGATCAGGAACGCCAGCGCCAGCAGGAAGAAGAGCGCCATCAGCTTCCAGACGTATTTCAGCCACCGGTCATAGGGCACATGGCCCAGGGCCAGGGCGCCCATCACCACCGCCGCGGTGGGGGTCAGGATGTTCACCAGCCCCGAGGCGGACTGGAAGGCCGTCACCACCAGGTCGCCGCCCACGCCGGCAAACTTGCCCAGGGGCGCCACGATGGGGATGGACAGGGTGGCCAGCCCCGACGAGGAGGGGATCAGGATGGTGAGGGGCAGGTACAGCAGGAACACCAGCAGCGTGAAGCTGACCGGCCCGGCGCCCGCCAGGGCGTTCTCCCCCCAGTGGAGGATGGTGTCGGTGATGGCGCCGTCGTTCATCAGCACGGTGATGCCCCGGCTGATGCCGATGATGAAGGCCACGCCCAGGAGGTCCGCGCAGCCGGCCACAAAGGTCTCCGTCAGCTCCTCCTCACTCATCCGGTCCATGAGGCCGATGACCACACCCCCCACCAGGAACAGGGCGGAGAGCTCCGGGAACCACCAGCCCAGGGTGGGCAGGGGCAGGCCCATCTCGTCAAAGGGCACCACGGCGTAGACCATGATGAGGAACGTCAGGGTGAAGATGGCCATGATGGCCTTCCGCCTGGCAGTGAAGGGCACCTGCTGCTCCATGCTCACCTGGATCCTGCCGGTGCCCACGCCCACCACGGATTTGGAGGGGTTCCTCTTGACCTTGGCCGCGTAGGCCATCACAAACCAGATGGCCGCCCCCTCAAAGGCCACCCACTCCAAAAGCCGCAGGACAATACCCTCTCCCAGGGAGACGCCGGCGAACCCCGCGGCGATGCCGGTGGCGAAGGGGTTCACGGTGGAGGCGATGACGCCGGCGCCGGCCCCCAGCAAAATCACGCTGATGCCCACCACCGCGTCGTAGCCGGCGGCCAGGAACACCGGGATCAGCAGCGGGTAGAAGGCCATGGTCTCCTCCCACATGCCGTAGGTGGTGCCCCCCAGGCCGAAGAGGACCATCAGAATGGGGATGAGCCACTTCTCCCGTCCCCCCAGCAGCCGGATGATGTTGGACACCCCGGCGTCCACGGCGCCGGTTTTCATCACCACTCCCAGGAAGCCGCCCACCATCAGGATGAACACGCACACGTCCACCGCGTCATAAAAGCCGGAGAAGGCGGCTCTCAGCACGTCCCCGGGGCCCTGGGGGCTCTGCTCCACCGTGTGATACGTCCCGGCGACGGGCACGCCGTCCTCGTAGTCATAGCTGCCCGCCGGGATGATCCAGGTGGCGGCGGCCACCAGGATCAGCAGCAGGAACAAAATGGTATAGGCTGTCGGCATGTGGAACTTTTTTTCACGCAAGATATCTCCCCCGCTTCTGTTTTGGCGCCGCAGCGCCAGATCGTTTCCATCCTCTGTGCCGGCGGCATATGCGCCGGCACAGAGGCTTCTCAGCTATCAGGTGTGCGAGCGAGGCGCGTGCATGCAGATAGCTGTCAGCTCTCTCGTGGAAAAAGGCGCCTGTTCCACGAATTACTTTCCGATGGTGGCCACCAGCACGGCCTTGATGGAGTGCATCCGGTTCTCCGCCTCGTCGAACACCACGGAGTGCTTGCCCCGGAACACCTCGTCGGTGACCTCCCGGATGTCCACGCCCTTGTCGTGCCACTCCTTTGCAAGCTTCGTCTCAAAGTCGTGGAAGGAGGGCAGGCAGTGCATATACAGCACGTTGGGGTTGCCGGTGGCCTTCAGGATCTCCTCCGTCACCCGGTAGGGGGACAGGAGCTTGGCCCGCTCCGGGATCAGGGCCTCCTCGCCCATAGAGGCCCAGATGTCGCCGTAGATCACGTCCGCGTCCTTCACGTCTTTCAGGTTGTCGGTGATTTCGATGAGGCCGCCGTTTTCCCGGGCGGTGGCGAAGGTGGTCCTGACGATCTCCGGGTCCATCTCCTTGGCCAGCTTCTCCGGGCCGATGCCCACGAAGTGCATGCCCATCTTGGCGGCGCCGATCATCCAGGCGTAGCACATGTTGTTGCGCACGTCGCCGGGGAACACCACCTTCACCTGGTTCAGGGGCTTGTGGCAGTGCTCCTCAATGGTCATCATGTCCGCCAGGATCTGGGTGGGGTGGTCCGCGTCGGTGAGGCCGTTCCACACCGGCACGCCGGCGTACCTGGCCAGATCCTCCACCACGCTCTGGTCGTAGCCCCGGTACTCGATGCCGTCGAAGAACCGGCCCAGGACCCTGGCGCTGTCCTCCAGGGACTCCTTCTTGCCCATCTGGGAGCTGTTCGCGTCCAGATAGGTGACGTGGGCCCCCTCCTGGGTGGCCGCCACCTCGAAGGAGCAGCGGGTGCGGGTGGAGGTCTTTTCAAACAGCAGCACGATGTGCTTGCCCTGCAGCGTTGGATCGCAGATGCCGGCCCGGCGCTTGGATTTCAGGTCGTGGCCCAGGTCCAGGAGATACCGGATCTCCGCGGGGGTGAAGTCCTGGAGCGTCAGGAAGCTCCGGCCTTTCAGGTTGATTGCCATAAAATGCACTCCTTTTTTGATCATGTTCATGCTGGGATTTTTTTGATGGGATGGGCCGCCGGACGGCGGCCTCGGGGGTATCTGCTCCCGCAGGGGGCATTGTCCATGCGGGATGCGCCCCCCATTGTCGTCGTCGCAAAGTCCGCTAAGCTCCGTTTCCGCCTGCGGCGAAAACTGCGCCTGCTCCCTTGCTCCTCCTCTCCCCACCGCGCGGGGCGCGGCGGGGGCCCCTTTTCGGTCTTGCCCGAAAAGAAAACGGGCCGCGCCCGGTCCAAAAGAAAAGCCCGCTTTTGGTCGCAACTTTGCACGCATGTGCAAAGTTGCTGTACGGGGGTTGACGAGAGATGGTACCTGCGGGTTTGCGGGGACAGGCCGACGGGCGCGGCGGGATGCCGTGCAGACTTGGCGATTGATTCCCGCGGCGCAGATGCGGAGGACATCGGGGCGCAAGAACGTATTTGACCCGCTTCTCTTTTACTGTCTCGCGCTGCGGCGCTCCCAGTATTTCCGTCACCAGTGTTCCACTGGTTCCTCCTTCCGCGCGTTCCGCTTTACCCGCAAGGGGTACGCCGCATCCGTAAGCGGCAGAGCCGCCAACGGCTGCGCAGTCGCTACGCGCTGGCCGGGCGGGTGTGGCGGTTTGTCCCGGCGGGCCGATGAGGACATCGGCCCCTACGATCCGGCGGGGGTAATGAACCCGACGGGCGGTTGATAACCGCCCCTACGGCCTCTGCCGGGAGTTCCGACAGAAACCGGGACGGGCGGATCCTCCATCCGCCCCTACAGAAGGCTCCGGACTACCCCCAAACGCCAGGGGAGCGGCAGCGGAAAGAGAAGCAGAGGCCATGCGATGACCACCCCAATGACCACCGCACCAACCGGCACGGGACGGCAGTATCGACCTTGCAGAAGAGCATAGCGTGCCCGAAGGCAAGGCCAAATCGGAGCAGGCACCGATACGCCGACCCCCGTCGCGCGCGGAGGGCCACTGCACCGGAGCGCGCTTAGCGTCCTTTTCTTTTGGACCGTGCAATCGCGCAGCCGTTGGCGGCTCTGCCGCTTACGGATGCGGCATACCCCTTGCGGGTACGGCCCGTTTTCTTTTCGGGCAAGACCGAAAAGGGGCCCCCGCCGCGCCCCGCG
>CAMMCS010000032.1 GCA_946494635.1 uncultured Oscillibacter sp.
TTTTCCCCTCACGGGGACTGCGCGCACGGAGCTCGCTGAGGGGGCCGGGAGGCACGCAGCCTCCCGGCCCTCTCTTAGTCCCGGGCTCCGGACAGGAGCGCGGGCTTTTTTCTGCTGGTTTGCGCCTCTCCGGCGAATTTTCCGGGAACCGCCTCTCCCGTGCAGTCCTCCAAAAATTTTCCGAAAGCCCTGAATCCGGCTCCGCGGCCTCCGATCTCCTGTTGGATGGAGGTCCCGCCGCGCGGCGCTTCAGCTTCGGCGGAACAGCCTCCCGCAGGGCCCGCTGCCTTCTCCGGCTCCCCGGTGCGGGTTCTGAAAACTCACAACCATTGAATGGAGGAATGTCAATGAAAACCCATATCATCCCCAGGCTTTCGGCAGTGCTGTGTGCCCTTGGACTGGCCCTTGCCCTGCTGCCGTCCGCCATGGCCGCAGAGCCTGCGGCCGCCGGCGGTTCGTCCCGGTCGGACCGGGGAATCACCCTCTTCGAGACGCCGGAGGGCAACTATGATCTGGTGGCCGTCGAGGGCTACCTGCTCCAGCACCCGGATGGAACCGAGGAGGATCAGCGGACCCTGACTGTGCGGACCTACAGCCCCGATTTCCACCTGCTGGATCGGCGGGAGCTGGACATAGAGCTTCCGGAGATCGGCGGCGTCTTTTCCGGCGAGGACTGCAACTTCCTGGTCTTCGGCCAGGAAAACCCGGAGGAGTCCGCCGGCAAGGAGGTCCTGCGGGTAGTGAAGTACTCCAAGGACTGGCAGCGCCTGGATGACGTCCGGATCTCCGGCATCAACAGCGTGGATATCGTGGGTGCCCATGGAAACCTCAGCTTCGCCGAGCGCAGCGGGATCCTCTACATCCACACGGCCCACGCCATGTTCCGCGGCAACGACGGCGTGAATCACCAGGCCAACCTGCGCCTCTCCATCCGGGAGTCGGACATGACCGTCACTGGAAAGGCGGACGCCGTCTCCAATCCCTCCACAGGCTATGTCTCCCACTCCTTTGCCCAGGATGTGATCGTGGACAGCCAGGGCCGTCTGGTGACCCTGGACAACGGCGACGGCTATCCCCGGGGCGCCTATCTCTACCGGTACAACGGCAGCTCCTTCTCCGATAGGGGCGATGGCTTCCTGCTGGCGGAGTGGAGCGGAGCTGTCGGCGAAAACCAGGTGGGCGCCAACACCACCGCCCTGGTGGAGACCAGCCAGGGGTACCTCAGCGCCTGGATCGACTCCGGCAGGGGCGCAGCCCACCGACCCTCCGATCCCTACAACGCCTATCTGGCCTTCACGCCCAAGGACGCCTTCACCGAAGCGTCCACCACAACCCGGCAGCTGACGGCCTTCGGTGCAGGCGCGGCGGAGAGTGCCGGATACGTCTACCTGGTGCCCGCCGGCCCTGAGGGCGGATATGTCCTCTGGTACACCGCCGCCAAAAACGGCAGCTACTACAACGGGGAGTACCGGCTGTTCTGCGCCTCCTACGGCGCGGACGGCTCCCTGGGAGCTGTCCGGGAGCTCGGCGTGGTACCCGTGCCCTACAACGGCCCCATCTTCACCGACGGGCGCCTGCTCTGGGCCTCCAGCAGTGAGAACCCGGACTCCCTGCAGTTCTGCACCCTGGACGAAAACGGCCTGGAAATCTTCCAGGCCGGCGGCGGGGACGGCGAGGACGCTGCCGGGAGTGACCCGGCGGAGGAGATCCCGGACGCTCCCTCTGTCACGCCGCCGGATACGCCTAGTGACCCGGCCGATCCCTCCACCGGCGGCAGCCCTGCGGGCGAGGCCTCCGGCCAGGAAGCCTCCGGCACTGCCCCGCTCTTCCGGGACGTGCTGCCGGACCACTGGGCATACAGCGCCATCCGCAGCGCAGTGGACAGCGGCATCGTCAACGGCTATGGCGACGGGACTTTCCGCCCCGCAGCCACTGTCACCAACGCCCACTTCAACGTCATGATGGCCCGAGCCTTCTTCCCCGGCGAGGCGGAAGATGCCTCCGGCAGGTGGTGGAGCGCCTATGTGTCCCTCAATCAGGAGCGCGGGCTGCTGGAGGGCACCTCCCTCCAGGCCGCCAGAACCGCTCAGGGCACCTATGACGGGTGCATCAACCAGGCCATCAGCCGCTACGACATGGCGCAGATGCTGTACAACCTTCTGCTGGAGCAGGGGGCTGAGCTTCCGGACGAGGCGGCGATGCAGGCAGTCCAGGGCAGGATGGATGACTGGGCGCAGATCCCTGCCGGCTATCGGGAGGCGGTAGCTGCCTGCTACGCCCTGGGCGTGCTGAACGGGCAGAGCAATGGCTGCTTCGGCGGCGACAACCCCATGAACCGGGCCCAGGGATGCACCGTCATCGCCCGGCTCCTGGATCAGATCCACGGATGACGCGCTATGGAAGCTCCGGCTTTCCTGGCAGTCCCGCTTCGGGAAGCCGGGCCCCGGCAGCCGCATTGCCCGCCGGGTCCCCGCCCGGATCAAACGCCCCTGCGGCGGTCAGCCGCAGGGGCGGCCGGGCTGGCCCCGCTCTCTTCCTGCCAGGCTCACGGTTCAGGAATCCCGGCAGGAAAAAAGCGCCGCATCCGCGGCGCTTTTTTGTCTGGATCCATACATCCTCCAGCCATATCTCAGTCCAGGGCCCGGCAGGTGCTCCGCTGGACCAGTGAGGGCAGCAGGATCTGGTGGATATATCCCTGCGTTCCATTTTCAATCTTGTCCAACAGCATCTCCACCGCCTGGACCGCCATGGCTTTCTTGGGCTGCTGAATCGTGGTCAGCTCGATCCGCGGCAGAGCCGCGGAGGGAATGTCGTCAAATCCGATGAGGGAGAGATCCTCCGGAATCCGGAGCCCCCGTTCATCCGCTGCCTGCATGATTCCCAGGGCGTTGGAGTCCGTCGAAGCGAAGATGGCCGTATAGTCTGCGGGTCTGGAAAAGAGCTCTTTGGCCAGGTGATATCCATTCTCCACAGAGGAGCGCGGAAAGCTGCTGTCGCAGAACCTGGGCTCCAGTCCGAATTTCCGGCACGCCTGCAGATACCCCTCTGCACGAAGCTGGTGCGTGGTGGAGTCTCTCCGGCCAAAATACAGGATCTTCCTGTGGCCCAGCTCATACAGGTATTCCATTCCCAGATAAGTGCCCCGGTTGTTGTCCACAGCCACATAACTCTGGGGCTGATCCCGCAGATTCTCACTCACAAACACCACGGGAATCTGATCCAGGAAGGCCTGGATTTTCTCATAGGTCACCGGGGACTGGGGCACGATCAGAATACCATCCACCATGCGGCCCATCAGCAGCTGGACGACCTTTTCCTCCTGCTGCAGATCCGGCTCTGAATCGCACAGCATAATATTGTACCCCCTGGCCCGGGCGCTTATCTCCGCATAGTAGGCCAGCTGAGACATGAATTCATTCTCAATGGCCGGCACCACCAGCCCGATCAGATCCGTTTTCTTGCGCACCATGGATCGGGCCACATAATTTCCCGTGTAGCCCATTTCGCTGCACAGCCGGACGATCCGTTCCCGGGTGGCCTTGCTGATCTGGTTGCTCCCCGATAGGGCCCGGGAAACCGTGGCATAAGAAACTCCAGCGGCTTTTGCCACGTCCTTCAGCGTCACACTCTTCATACTTCTCGTCCTTTCCATCGGAACCTTCGCGATCCGAAAAGATGCAAACGTTTTCGTCTTTCTCTTTCGGGTAAAGCGCTTCTGTTCCGCAAATTTATTCGTTATTATTAGAATATAAGATTTTGCGAACCTTGTCAATATCCATGAAAGATTTTACATTTTTATGATTTACTCAAAAAATCAGCCGATTCTTTGGAATGTATTTGCTTGACAAACCTTACAAAAATATTTTAAAATGGTATTGAAATGGTGCAAACGTTTGCAATCCTCCGTCATATGGTGCGGAGGAGATTTTGCCTGCGGGACTTGTTCCCGCAGGCAACGGTACAGCCGGATATCATGGTTTGCATTGGAACAGGAGGTCTTTTTATGTCCGCTGTGGATCGGGGCGGAGCCCGCCTGGCTGAAGCTGTCAGCCGGGCCTATGCCGCCGGCTTGGACGACTATCATCTGGAGCCCATGGTGCTGACGGAAAACGGTGTCCCTGTGGGCCGTATCCGGGACGGAGACGCCGTGGTGTTCTGCTGCCGCCGGGGAGAGCGGGAGGTGGAGCTGACAGAGATGTTTACGGATCCGGATTTCTCTGCGGTAGACCGCCGGCAGCTTCAGGATCTGTACTTTGCCATCCTGACACTGTACCACGACAAGTTCAAGCACCTCCCGGTGGCGTTCGCGCCGGAGCATGTAAAGCTGCCGCTGGCCCAGGTCCTCTCCCAGGCGGGAAAGACGCAGTTCCACTGCGCCGAATCTGAAAAATTTGCCCATGTGACCTTCTTCTTCAACGGCGGCGAGAACCAGCCCTTCCCCGGAGAGGATGACGTGTGCATCCCCTCCCCCAAGGGCATCGACTTTGACCAGAAGCCGGAGCTGTCCCTGCCGGAGGTGGCGGATACCGTCACGGCGGCACTTGGAACATACGATTTCATCGTCACCAACTTTGCCAACGGCGACGTCATCGGCCACACCCAGAACACAGAGGCAAAGCTGGCCGCCTGCGGCCATGTGAGCCGGGCGCTGAAGCAGGTGACGGAAGCCGCGCTGGCCAAGGTCTATGTGGTGGCGATTACCGCTGACCATGGCAATATTGAAAAACTGTACACTGCCGCCGGAAAGCCTGACGGCGCCCACACCACCAACCTGGTGCCCTTCCTCCTGATCGATCCGTCCGCGCCGGGCCCCATTTCTCTGCGGGACGGTGCGCTCAGCGATGTGGCGCCCACCGTGCTGGAGGTCCTGGGAATCCCCCAGCCTCCGGAGATGACGGGCCGCTCCCTGGCGGCTGGCCATTCCTGGGGCAAGGATCGGAAAATGCTTCTTGTCATCTGCGACGGCTGGGGCCTGGGCACCGGCGATGCGGGAGACGCCATCCATCTGGCCGACACCCCCTATTGGGATTCCCTGCTGGGCAGCCATTCCTGGTGCCGCCTTCAGGCCTCCGGTGACGCGGTGGGCCTGGGCGGCGGCAAAGCCGGCAACTCGGAAGCCGGCCACTCCAATCTGGGCGCAGGCCGCCGGGTTCCCCAGGATGACGTGCGTCTGGACGCCGCAGTAAAGGACGGCTCCTTTGCCCGCAACCCGGTGTTTCTGGATGCCGTCCGCCACGTCCGGCGCAGCGGCGGCACGCTGCATCTGCTGGCCTACCTCACCCACAAGTCCTCCCACGGCTCCATCGACTACCCGCTTGCCATCTGCAGGATGGCCAAGGAAGAGGGTCTTTCAGAGGTCTGCTTCCATATCATTTTCGACGGCCGCTCCACAGAGCCCGGCTCCGCGCCGGCACTCCTGGCGGAGCTGGACAGCAGTCTGGAGGAAATCGGCCTGGGCCGCATTGTGGACGGCGTTGGCCGGGGCGTGGTCCTGGACCGGGACAAAAACTACGACAAGGTGAAACGGGCATACGATGCCCTGACCGACGGCGCCGGTACCCACTACCAGTGACCCGCCGCTTTCTGCCCGCAGGGGATGTCCGCTCATCCCCCGCGGGCCTTTCTTCTCCGGCTTTTGAAAAAACGCCGAAAGCCGGACGGCTTTTTCTACAAAAAGCGAATGGATTTCCCGGGCGGCAGCTGGTATTATAAAAATAGTTGCGCAAACGTTTGAGGACGGTGAGGCAGACGATGAAGACGGTATTGGGCTATCTGCGTCCCTACGCCTGGCGGGCCGCCGCAGGCGTCGCCATCAAGTTCACTGCGGCGATCCTGGAGCTGATCCTGCCGCTGCTGCTGGCCCGGATCATCGATGAGCTGGTTCCCGCCGGTGATCTGCCCGCCATTTGGCGGGCCGGCGGCCTGATGACGCTTCTGGCACTGGGGGCTCTGGTCTGCAATGTGACCGCCAACCGCATGGCGGCATGGGTGTCCATGCGAATGACGCAGGCGCTGCGTCATGACCTCTACCAGCGGGTGCAGGCCCTCTCCTGCGCCCAGGCGGACCGGTTTTCCCCCTCCTCCCTGGTGTCACGCCTCACCAATGACACCTATCATGTCCACCAGATGCTGGACAAGGTCCAGCGGGGCGGCATCCGCGCCCCCATGCTGGTTCTGGGCGGCCTGGTGCTGACCTTTCTGCTGGAGCCCACCCTGGCCTTTATTCAGCTGGCAGTCAGTGCTCTGACCATTCTCACCATCGCCCTGGTGACCCGCCGGGGCATCCCCCATTACGCCCGGGCCCAGACAGCGGTGGACGCGGTGGTCCGCATCCTGCGGGAAAACGCCGCCGGCGTGCGGGTGGTGAAGGCGCTGGTCTGCCAGGAGCGGGAGCGCTTTGACGAGGCCAACCGGGAGAACCGCCGGGCGGAAGAGCGGGCGGGCCTTGTGATGGCGGCGGCGAACCCCATCACAGATCTGCTGCTGAACCTGGGACTCGCCCTGGTGGTGCTGGCAGGCGCCCTGCGGGTGAACGCCGGCCTGATGCCGGCGGGACAGATTGTGGCCTTCACCACCTATTTTGCCCTGATCCAGAGCGCCACCCTGGGGATCGCCAAGGTGTTTGTTAAAATCAGCAAGGGCGCGGCCTCCGCCCGCCGGATTCAGGAGGTTCTGCAGGCACCGGTCCAGCAGGGGCAGGAGTCCCCACAGCCGGCTGGGGCCGGCTTTCTGGGGATGGAGGGAGTCTCCTTCTCCTATCTGGGAAAGCGGCCGGATGTGGCGGACCTGACCTTCTCCCTGCCCAGGGGCGGGATGCTGGGCATCCTGGGCCCCACAGGCTGCGGCAAGTCCACCCTGGCAGCCCTGCTGCCCCGGCTGTATGACGCGGACAGGGGCGTGGTCTGGGTGGGCGGCCAGGATGTGAAGTCCCAGGACCGCCGGGCCCTCCAAAGCCGCTTCGGCGTCGTGTTCCAAAACGACACGCTGATTGGCGGCACCGTGTATGAGAATATCTCTTTCCTCCGGGGCATCTCCCGGGAGGCGGCGGAGACCGCCGCCAGGACGGCCCAGGCATGGCCCTTTATCTCCCGGCTGCCCCGGGGGCTGGACACGCCCCTGGAACTCCGGGGAGCGAACCTGTCCGGAGGCCAGCGCCAACGGCTGTTGATCGCCCGGGCTCTGGCGGGCCGGCCTGAGATCCTGGTGCTGGACAGTGCGGACAGCGCCCTGGACTACGCCACTGCCGCCGCGCTCCGCCGGGACATCCGGCTGGCGTTCCCGGAGGTGACGCTGGTGGTGATCTCCGAGCGGGTCTCTGCTGTAAGGGCAGCGGATCGGATTCTCCTGCTGCAGGAGGGGCGGATCGACGCCCAGGGCAGTCACGAGGAACTGCTGGAAACCAGCGGCCGCTATCGGCGCATGGTGGATCTTCAGATGGGAGGCGGGGCCGGATGAAGCGCAGATGGCTGAAGCGCCTGTGGCAGTTCCTGCGGCCCCATGCCCCGGCTCTGGCCGGCGCCGCCGCACTGGCCGCTGCGGCCGGCCTGCTGGCCCTGCTGGTGCCGCTGTTCTCCGGCTGGGCAGTTGGCGCCGTCGGCACGGAGGCCGGACAGGTCCGCCTGCGGCAGGTGGCGGCCTGCTGCGCCGGCGCCGCCCTGTCTGCGCTGCTGGCAGCCCTGTTCTCCTATGGTGCCGCGGCCGTGCTGACACGGACGGCCCAGGCTGTGTCCTATGCCCTGCGGAAGGCCGCCTTCGCCCGGATCAGCGAGCTGCCGGTTCAGTTCTTTGACACCCATCCCGCGGGAGATCTCATCAGCCGGGTGTGCTATGACGTGGACACGGTAAACGCCGCCCTTTCCACGGATCTGCTGCAGGTGGGCACCAGCCTGCTGACAGTGGTGGGGTCTTTTTTGATGCTGGTGATCCTCTCCCCGCCCCTCTCCGGGGTGTTCTGCGTGACTGTGCCGCTGTCGGCGGCGCTGACATGGATTCAGATGAAGCGCATCCACCCGCTGTACCGGCTTCGTTCCAGGGATCTGGGGGCGCTGAACGGCTTTGTGGAAGAGCGGGTGGGCTGCCACCGGGCCATCCGGCTCTATCAGGTGGAGGCGGAGGATCTGCGGCAGTTTGAGGGGCAGAACGCCGCCGCCTCCGAGACCTATTATCGCGCGGACTGCGCCGGCGCCGCCCTGGGCCCATCCGTCAATTTCATCAACAACCTCTCCCTGGCCGCCATCAGTGTCTTTGGTGCGCTGATGTATCTGGACGGCACGCTGTCCCTGGCGGCCCTGTCCTCTTTTGTGCTGTACTCCCGGAAGTTTTCTGGCCCCATCCGGGCCACGGCGGAGCTGCTCAGCGACCTGCAGGCCTCTGCGGCCGCAGCGGAACGGGTGATGGACCTGCTGGATGAACCGCCGGAGCCCGGAGACCCTCCCGGCGTCCGGGAGCCCGGCAAACTCTCCGGCAGGATCTCCTTCCGTCATGTGGATTTCGGCTATGACCCGGCGCACCCGGTTCTGCGGGATTTCAGCGTGGAGATCCCGGCGGGCAGCATGGTGGCTGTGGTGGGCCCCACCGGCGCCGGCAAGACCACCCTGGTGTCCCTCCTGCTGCGGTTCTACTCTCCCCAGGGCGGCAGCATCACCATCGACGGCCTGCCCCTTCAGCAGTATACCCGGGACGGCCTGCGGCGGCGGCTGGCCATTGTCCTGCAGGACAGCTGGCTTTGCGGCGGGACGATTGCGGACAACATCGCCTACGGCGTTCCAGGCGCCACCCGGGCCCAGATCGAGGAGGCCGCCAGGGCCGCCTGCATCCACTCCTTCCTCACCTCCCTGCCGCAGGGCTATGACACGCCCCTGACAGACAGCGGGGCCGGTCTCTCCAAAGGGCAGCGGCAGCTGCTGGCCCTGGCCCGCTGCTTCCTCTCCAACGCGGACATCGTGATTCTGGACGAGGCCACCTCCGACGTGGATCCGGAGACAGAGGAGCGCATCAGCGCCGCCCTGGAGCGGCTGCGGAAGGGCCGCACCTGTTTCCTCATCGCCCACCGACTGGCCACAGTGCGCTCCGCAGACCGCATCCTGGTGCTGCAGGGCGGACAGGTGGCGGAGCAGGGCACGCACCAGGAGCTTCTGTCAGCGGGAGGCATCTACCGGGCGCTGTACGAGGCGCAGTTTTCCTGACGGGATATCGCGCGGCACAGGCAGATAAAACGCGGCTGAGGCCCTGGCAAAAGCCAGGGCCTCAGCCGCAAAAAGGAAAAAGAAAGTAGGTAAATGCAACGATATCAGGCCCTCTGTCAGGCCTTCGGCGCCTTGGCGGGATTTATCTGATCCAGCCACGTCACCAGATCCTGAAGCTTTCCGATCACGCAGTCCGGGCTTTCAGCATCCAAGGCGACATGCTCGTCCTTCTGGTCAGAAAGGAAGGACCGGATCTGCACAGCCTTGGCGAAGCCCACCTGCTTGGGCCCAATGATATCCCGGGAAACGGTGTCTCCCACATAGACACATTCCTCCGGCCGGGCCTGCATCTGCCGCAGGGAAATCCGGAAAATCTCCGGGTGCGGCTTGCGGTATCCTGTGACGCTGGAGACCGTCACATCCTCCATAAAGCTCCGGATGCCATAGTCCTCCAAAACGTTGAAGACATTGTAAAGTGACGCGTTGTTGGAGATCACGCCCAGATGATAGCCCCTGTCCTTCAGGGCCTGCAGCATCTCTCTGGCGCCGGGGCGGAGCTCACGATGATAAAAGGTGACCTCCCACAGGTTGGCCAGTTCCTCTGTAATGGCCAGCAGCTTCTCCCGGTCAAAGCCGAAGCTCCGCAGATACCAGTCCGGCCAGATCTCCTCCGGCTTTTTTTCCAGCATGTTGCCTTCGCTCCACTGTTTATAGGCCTGGACGCCGTCGGATACCCTCTCCCAGAACTCCTCGTCTGAGCAGCCAGGCTCCAGTCCATTGGACCGCAGGACCTCCAGCAGCTTTTGGCACACCTGCTTCTGTGTGTCGCTATTGTACCAGATATCTTCCAAGGTTCCGCCCATATCGAACAGGACCGTTGTCAGCATGGTTTTCTCGCCCCTTCCACTTTGTGCATTCTGCTCTTCCCCGGCCACACTCAGCCGGCATCATCGCCGTCCCCATACAGCAGGGCGGCATCCTCCTGGGGAGTGTTCCGGTGCTCCTCAGCGCCGGATGGCGGCTCCCGGGGCGTCTTTGGGGCCACAGTTCCGCCAGCTTTGGCCGCCGCAGCCCGAATCTCCTGCCGCAGCGTCTTCCGCTCTGGCAGAGGATGCGTCTTCCGCAGACGAAAGTAGACCGGCCAGGCGACGGCATTGCCCACCAAAACCGGGGCCAGGCCGTACAGGCTGATCAGATGCAGCATCAGGTCTTGCTGCCCCTCTTCCAGCAGCAGGGCGGCAATATAAAACATCGCCAGCGCCACTGCCAGACCGGCGAACCCATAAGCTGCCACCCGCTTGTCCGGCAGCAGAAACAGCAGGCAGCAGAGAGCTGTCCCAATCGCCGCCACGATCAGCGTGTGGAGAGCATTGGTCACCATTGGGCTGGGGGCGGCCACATAGCGGTACAGCGGCTCCGCCAGCAGGGCATAGAGCACTGCGTACACGCACAGGTACCCCACCGCGGCAAAAAAAGCGGCGATGGCAATAGGACTTTTGCGCCGATTATTTTTATCAATAAACAGGCTCATGGACAACTCCTTGTGAGGATCAGCGGTTTCGAGAAGAGGCCGGCGGACGGATTTCCGTCCGCCGGCCTACAAAATACATCCGTAAAGGACTGGTGTAATTGCTTAGCCCAGCATCTGCCAGAAATCACGGACGGTCATGAACTCCGTGTAGATGGAATTGGGGTCGAACGGGGAAACATTCATCTCCTCATAGGGGACAGAGCCCTCAGCGGGTTCAATGTCGTCCCGGACGGGCCAGCCGCCCAGGGTGTTGAAGGGATCATAGCCGCTGGTATCGCCGTCAATGCCGCCCATCATGAAGCGGATCAGCAGCTTGGCGGCCGCGGGATGCTCGCAGCCTTCCACGACGTACAGGGTGTTGATGGCAGGGATGCCGGTGGTGGGATACAGGTTCACGGGAGCCAGGACCCAGCCGTTGTCCTCGTTCTTGCGCAGCTTGGAGGAGGCGCAGAAACCAATGGGAGGATCAGACTGGCCGGGGGTGCCGACAGCCTCGGCGACCTCGTCAGAGGCGGAGGTGAAGATCGGCTCATTCTCACGCAGGCGCTTCAGGAACTCATAGCCGGCGTTGGCACAGCCCTCAGAGAGCACCAGCTCCTCACCATACAGCTCTTCATAGGCGGCAGCCAGCTGATCCGGGGTGTCGCCCACGCAGAAGCCGGTAATCCAGGAGCCCCAGCCCACATTGTTCAGGGGATCCTGCATCAGGATCTTGCCCTTCCACTGGGGCTCGGTCACCTGCCAGATGTTGGTGACCGGGGAACCATCAGGATAAGCCTCAGCATTGTAGAACAGCTGAGTCAGCTCAATGTACAGAGGGGTCTGCGTCTCTGTCAGGCTGGGATCGATATGGGCCAGGATGTCGGCAGGCCGATACATGTAGAAAATCTTGTTCTGAACATACTCGTTGTACAGGGAGCCGTCCTCATCCTTGATATGGACCACATCCGCCACATACTGGCCGGCCTCATGCTCACGGGTGACCTTATCCAGCAGGTCGTTGGTGGAGATGTCAAAGGGCGTGCAGGTGATTTCGGGGTACTTGGCCATGAAGGCCTCCGCCACCTTGGTGCAGCGGGAAGAGATCGAGTACAGCGTAACCTCGCCGCCCTCGGCGATGGCCTGCTCGTACAGCTCCTCATCCGTCTCGTCGGTGGCAAAGATGTTGGCGGTCTCCTCCCATTCGGTCAGGCC
This sequence comes from uncultured Oscillibacter sp., assembly GCA_946494635.1. Taxonomy (GTDB): domain Bacteria; phylum Bacillota; class Clostridia; order Oscillospirales; family Oscillospiraceae; genus Oscillibacter. Next base: position 11,911 of record CAMMCS010000032.1, read on the forward strand.
GCTCTCTCCGCCGCCCTCGCTGGACTCCTCGTTGCCGCCGCCGCAGGCGGTCAGGGAGAACAGCATAATGACTGCCAACAGCGTACTGAGCAGTTTCTTGTGCTTCAACATAGTTCTTTTCCTCCTTTATTCATTCTTCCTCAAGTTGCGTGCTTATCTCAACGGCTGACGCCGTCAGGATACTCCGGGAAATTCAGCGGGAATACTTGATGAGGTCCTCGGACTCGGCGGCAAAGACGTTGATTTTCTTGGGGTCAAAGGAGAGATATACGGTCTCGTCGCCGCTGTAGTGGGTGGAGCCCAGCTCCTTCACGGTGATGAGCTTTTCGCCGACCCGCACGGATACCAGGGTCTCGGAGCCGGCGGGCATGCCCGCGTACACCCGGGCTTCCACCTGATTCGGAGCGGTCCGCTCTCTCGTAATGGTGACCTGCTCCGGCCGGATCCCCAAAATCACTTTCAGCTTGCCGGAGGCCGGGGCGTTCTCCGTCATATCGGCCCTCGGGAACTCCAGCCGGCCCATGATGCCCTCTACAAGCAGTCCCGATGCGTCGGCAGTGCCGTCCGCCTCCACAAAGTTGATGCTGGGATTGCCGATAAAATCGGCGGTGTACAGGTTGCAGGGGTTGTTGTACAGCTCCAGCGGCTTATCCACCTGTACCAGTTTTCCCTCCCGGAACAGGGCAATCCGCGTGGACATGGTCAGGGCCTCCACCTGATCGTGGGTCACATAGATGATGGTGCTGCCGGTCTCGTGGTGCAGGCGCTTCAGCTCCGACCGCATATCCACACGCAGCTTCGCGTCCAGGTTGCTCAGCGGCTCATCCAGCAGCAGGAGCCGGGGCTCCGACACGATGGCACGGGCGATGGCCACACGCTGCTGCTGGCCGCCGGACAGCTCCGTCGGGTACCGCTTCGCGTACTGCCCAATCTGCATCCGGTCCAGCGCGCTCTTCACCATCTTCTCAATCTCCGCCGACGGGATCTTCTTGATCTTCAGACCGAAGGACACGTTCTCGAACACCGTCATGTGGGGCCACAGCGCGTAGGACTGGAACACCAGGTTCAGGTTCCGCTGAGACGGCGGCGCGAAGTACGCCTCCGCCGCGTTGACAATCTCCTTGCCATCCATATGGATGAACCCGTTCTGGGGCTTTTCCAGGCCGGACACTACACGCAGCGTGGTGGTCTTGCCGCAGCCGGAGGGGCCCAGCAGCGTCATGAAGTCGCCGTCCTCGATGGTCAGGTTCAGATCCTTCAGCACATGGTTCTTGCCGTAAAATTTATCAATATGCTTTAACTCAATCTTGCTCATGTTTCTCGTCTCCTATCAATTCTCTTACCATGTCAGCCGGCCATGCTCTTGGCCAGGTCCGCCTTTCCGGAGAGGTTCGCGATTGCGTATACCAGGAACACGATGCTGAACATCACAATCGCCACGCAGTCGGATGCCTGCGGCGAGTTGCCGTTCTGGTACCGGAATGCCAGGTACGGCAGCGTGGAGGTGGTGGGGGTCATGATCAGGATGATCAGATCCAGCTCCTTCATGATGGAAACGAAGATCAGCATGAATCCGGAGATAAAGCCGCCCTTCGACAGCGGGAACACGATTTTGATAAACCGGCGGAAGAAACCCGCGCCCTCGATGGTGGCCGCCTCCTCCAGCTCGCCGCTGATCTGCAGCATATTGGAAGTGCCGGCCCGAGCCGCGAAGGGCAGATGCTTCACCACGGACACCAGCGTCAGCAGGGCAAAGGTGCCGTACAGGGCGGGGATCAGCGTCACGCCGAAGATCTGCTGGGGCTGGGAGAACATGGACAGGTAGATGCCGCCGAAAGCCACGGAGGGGATCAGATAGGGGATGAACACCAGCTGCTCCACCAGCTTGCCATGGAACCTGCCCCGGCCCTTGGCGGTGATATAGCCCAGGATCTGGCCGAAGATCGTGCCGAACACGCCGTTCACCAGGGTTAGCCGCAGGGAGTTGAACAGGGAGTTGATGAACTCGTCATTCTTGAAGATACCCGGCAGCCCCTCCATAATCTGGGGATTGGATTCGCCAATCCAGTAGTGGAGGGTGAAGTTGTCCAGGGAGTAGATGCCCTCCTTGAGCATGAAGCTCTCCATGACCAGGATGACGATTGGCATGATGATGCCCACGGCGAAAAACACGAACAGCGCCGCAGTGATAACCGGCCTGCCAACCTTCCCAAGGCCGATCAGAGTGGACCGGCCGCCCTTGCCGCCGATGGTGGCGTAGGACTTGCGGGAGCCGATCAGCTTCTGGTTGACGAACACGGCGATGGAGGCAATAATAATCATCAGGATCGCCATGGCAAATCCGGTCTGCGTATCCCGGGAGTTGATATTCATGTACAGCTGGCTGGACAGGGTGTAGTACTGTACCGGGGAGCCCAGATAATTGATGGTTCCGAAGGTGCCGATGGCCTTGGAGAAGGTCAGGATCACCGCGGAGAGGATGGCCGGCAGCACCAG
>CAMMCS010000033.1 GCA_946494635.1 uncultured Oscillibacter sp.
CGCCCAGCAGGGCGTCGGCATAGCCCATCTTCACCAGCATGGTGCCGAAGTAGTTGGGCTGCTTGAGGAGCTTGCGGCACTCCTCCTCGGTCTGCTTGCCCTTGCGCAGCTCCAACAGGGTGGAGACCATCTTCTCCATGTCGGCGAAGGCCTCCGGGTCGATCATCTCGGCGCCCCGGATATTGAAGCCGGCCTCCTCCGCGGCGGCCTGGATGGCATCGGGGTTGCCCACCAGGACAGGGGTCAGGAAGGTGCCGGACAGCAGCCGGGCAGACGCCTCCAGAATCCGGGGATCGGTGCCCTCGGTGAAGACAATCCGGCGGGGATGGGCCTTCAGCTTCTTAATCAAAAATTCAAACATCTCTGTTTCCTCCAAAAACCTACAGATTTGGGTGAAAAATTCAACTAACCTCATTATACACGACTCTCCGGCTGGGTCAATTGGAAAATCGAAATATCTCCACAAAATTTGCTCTGATTTCCGTTCGCCCATTGGAGAGGAATGATTCTATACAAGATCATGTGGTTGGGAAATCAGCAAAAACACAAGAAATAGAGGAACTTTTTTTAACAATTTTAGACTTGACGCGGAGGGGAAAAAAGGTTATGATTACAAACGGTAACAAATTGTAACTATTTTTACAGGACGTTTACGGAGACGATATGAGCGAGCATACAAAAAACAACGCGTATCACGCGCATGGGTCCCGCAGGGGCGGAAAACGTCTGGCTGCGGGGCCGGCTCCCCGCCGGAGAGAGACTGGCCGGGAGGAGCGGCAGGCCGCCGCTTCCACAGCGGTGAAACCCCTGATTCCCGAATGGGCGGAGGAGCAGCCTTCCGCCGTGAGGGCAGAGAGGCGTCCCCGCCGCAGCCTGAAGGCCGCGGTGCGGTCCTGGCAGGAGTCCGATGGGGAGATCAGCCCCGCTGTAACGGCCTATTACGCGCTGCAGGAGAAGCTCAAGACTTTGCGCCGCCACTGGCGCCGACTGGTGCGGGAGAAGCGTGCCCGCCGTTTTCCGGAATCTGAGCGGCTGCCCGTGCAGCTTCTGCTGCTGGCCTGGGGCCTGGTGCCCATGCTGGGCGGGATTCTTGGCGAGCGGCTGCACACGCAGCGGAAGCGGCGGCAGGACCGGAGCTTCGCCCTGCGGGCAAAGCTGGGGCGCTGGAAGGTCCATCCCGCGGTGTGCCTGGGCCTGGGCGGCGTGCTGGCGGCGGCGGGCCTCTTCTGTTCCATCTATACCTTCGGCACAACGGTCCGCTATGACGGCGAGGTGGTGGCGGCGGTCACCTCCCAGTCCGCGGCGGAGGAGGCCGCGGCAGATCTGGAGGCGGTCACCACCCGGACGCTGGGCCAGACCTATACCATTGACGAGTCCCTGATCCAGTACGACTCCGGCCTGCTGCGCCGGCAGGACCTGGTGGATGAGACCACGCTGGAGGAGGATCTGTCCCAGGAGATCGGCCTGGTGACACAGGCTTACAGCCTGTATGTGGATGGTGAGCTGATCGGCGCCACGCCTTACGAGGGCGCGCTGGAGGAGCTGCTTGGCCAGCTTCAGAGCACCGCCTCAGATGAGAGCACCATCTCCTGCGAGTTTGCGGAGGATGTGGAGATCAAGCATGAGTACGTCCCCACAGAGAAGCTGATGAACCTGGGCTATCTGGCGGAGACCCTGTACAGCACCAAGACCGCTGAGGTCACCTACACAGTCAAGGCGGGGGACACCTGGTCCGAGATCGCGGAGGATCACGACATGACCTCCAAGGAGCTTTTGGAGATGAACCCCGGATATGACATCGACAAGCTCCAGATCGGCGAAGTGCTGACCCTCTCAGAGGCCGTGCCCTATCTGACGGTGACGGTGAAGCAGCGGGAGCACTACCTGGAAGACGTCATGTACGATGTGGAGTATACGGATTCCGCATATCTCTACAAGGGCGACTATGAGGTCACCTCTCCCGGTGAATACGGCGCCGCCGATGTGGTGGCCAACGTCACCTATGTCAACGGCGTGGAGACGGAGCGGACGGTCCTCTCCTCCGTCCTGCTGAAGGAGCCGGTGACAGAGCAGCGGCTCCAGGGCACCAAGGAGCGGCCCACCTGGTTCCCGACCGGAACCTTCCGCTGGCCCATCAGCGGCCGGATCACCTCCTATTTCGGCGGACGGTCCTCTCCCGGCGGCATCGGGTCCACCAACCACCAGGGCATCGACATTGCCGGCAGTTACGGCATCCCGGTCTACGCGGCGGACGGCGGCACGGTCACCTATGCCGGCTGGATGGGCGGCTACGGCTACCTGGTACAGATCGACCACGGCAACGGCTATGTGACCCGGTATGGACACAACTCCAGCCTGACGGTGTCTGTGGGCGAGCATGTCTACAAGGGCCAGCAGATTGCCCGGGTGGGTTCCACCGGAAACTCCACCGGCAACCACTGCCACTTTGAGATCCGTTACAATGGCGTGGCCCGAAACCCGCTGAACTACCTTCCCTGAAATCCCTGAAATCTTTTGAACCCCCCGGCCGGACCCCGGCCGGGGGGTTTTGCATATGGAAAACTCCGCGAGGCAGGCCCAAATTCGGCAAGGATTCTGCCGGGAAGAAGAATCTGCTGCGATAATTGGGCATTTTAAAGAGAGGGAGGAATGCCCATGTCCAGAAAAACGATTGAAAAAAATCTTGCTTTTGATACGGAAAGAAACCTGTACTATGTGGCGTTTCGGGAAAACGGCCGCCGCATCACCCGGACGTACCGCACCTGGGAAGAGGCCCGCTCCGCCTTGGAGCAGGGGCCGCGCCGATTCCCGGACCGGAAATGGACGCTGGAGGAGTGGCTGGCCTTCTGGCTGGAGGAAATTGCGTCCCACGGCCTGGCAGAGACGACGCTGTACGCCTACCGGAATATGATCCGGTGCCACCTGCAGCCTGAGCTGGGAGCGATCCCGCTGGCAGAGCTTACGCCCATGCGGATCCAGGCATATCTGCAGGGGCGGATCAACCGCGGCCTGTCGCCCAACACCGTGGTCAAGCACTATGTTATGCTGAACACGGCCCTGTCCCTGGCGGTGCGGCTGGAGGTGCTGGAACGCAATCCTATGGACCGCGTGATCCCGCCCCGGCGGCAGGAGGCCCGGATCAGCTTTTATTCCCCGGAGCAGATGCAGCGCCTTTTTGCGGCGGTGGAGGGCACGCACCTGGAACTGCCGGTCAAGCTGGCGGCCTATCTGGGGCTGCGCCGCAGCGAGATCTGCGGCCTCCGCTGGGAGAATGTGGACCTGGAGGCAGGGCTCCTCTCCATCCGCGAGGTGCGGACGGAGGTGGGGGGCAGCGTGGTGCTGAAGGCACCGAAAACCAGGACCTCCGCCCGGCGGCTGGGGATCGGAGGGCTGCGGGATCTGCGGCGGGTACTCCGCCAGGCGTGGGAGCACAGGCGCAGCGATGACCCGAAGGAGTGGGTGGTCCTGCGCCGGGACGGCACCCCTCCGGACCCGGATCTGCTCACCCGGGACCTGATGATGGCGGTGCGGCGAAGCGGCCTGCCCCGGATCACCCTGCATGGGCTTCGGCACAGCTTCGCCTCTGTGGCCAACAGTCAGGGTGTGCCCATGTTCGATATTTCCCGGACGCTGGGCCACAGCTCTCTGTCTGTGACCAGCAGCATCTACACCCACCTTTTTGACACCACGGAATCCCGCGCCCTGGCGGCCGTGGCCCGGGCCATAGAGGGCGGACATGAAATTTGATCTGAATTTAACCTGTTTGTGATTTTCGATTTTATATTGCTATGCCAGTCTGTTATATGGGAAATACCGTGCCCTGGCGGGCACGGAAGGAGGAACATCTATCGCATGAAGATCGCCATTGTGGATCTGGGATCCAATACGGTCCGCCTCTCTGTATATCATACGAGGCCGGACAGGGGCTTTGATTTGCTGTTTTCGGAAAAAGAAATGGCAGGATTGGTCAGCTACGTCCGCGGCGGCGTGCTGTCGCCGGAGGGGATCCAGCGGGCCTGCCAGGCAATCCGGGATTTTCAGTCCCTGCTGCGCCAGTTTGACCTGGGGGCGCCCCGCGTGTTTGCCACCGCGTCACTGCGGAATATCCGGAATACGGAGGAGGCGGTGGCGGAAATCCGGGAGGCCACCGGCGTGGAAGTGGACGTGATCTCCGGAGAGCTGGAGGCCAAGCTGGGCTATTACGGCACCCGGCTGACCACGAACCTGCGGGACGGCGCTGTATTTGACATCGGCGGCGGCAGCACGGAGATCCTGGAGGTCCGGGGCGGCGAGATCCGCAAGGCCCAGAGCCTGCCCATTGGGTCCCTGGAGCTGTTCAACCGCTGGGTGGATGGCCTGTGGCCCCGGGACAAGGAGCTGAAAAAAATCCGGGAGGATGTTGCAGCCGCCCTCCACCAGGCGCGTCTGCCCGAGGAGCCGGTGGGGAAGGTCTGCGGCGTGGGCGGGACCGCCCGGGCGGCGCTGAAGATCGCCAACGCCTGGTATGACAAGCCGGCGGGCAACCGGAGGCTGACGCCGGCAGAGCTGCGCCGCCTGCGGAAAATGCTGTGCAAGCGGGATCACCAGGCCCGGCGGCTGATTCTGCGCCACTGCCCGGATCGTGTCCACACAATTCTGCCGGGACTGGTGCTGATGGAGACGCTGGTGAGCGCGCTGTGTGAGGAGGAGCTGTATATCAGCCCCTATGGCGTCAGGGAGGGGTATTTGTGTCACAAACTGCTGAGCGATGGGATCTGAGCTACACCCAGAACCGGGAGCTGAGCTGGCTGGCCTTTGACCAGCGGGTGATGGAGGAGGCAGCGGACCCATCTGTGCCGCTGATGGAGCGGCTGCGATTCCTCTCCATTTTTACCAGTAATCTGGATGAGTTTTTCATGGTCCGGGTGGGGAGCCTGACGGACCTTGCCCTGGTGGCGCCCGATTCCCAGGAGAACAAGGGCGGATTCTCTCCGGCGGAGCAGCTGCGGCGGATTTATGCCGCCGTCACCCCGCTGATCCATCGGCGGGATCAGGTGTACCGGGAGGTGATGGAGTCCCTGGCCGGCCACGGCGTGGTGGACGTGCCCTATAAGGAGCTGAAAAACGGGGAGCGGAATCATGTCCGGACCTGGTATAAGGAGACGGTGCGGCCGCTGCTGACCGCCCAGATTATCGACCCCAGCCATCCCTTTCCCCATTTGAAAAACAAGACCCTGTATGCCGCCGCCCTCCTGCGGGAGGGGGATAAGCGCAGGCTCGGCATTGTGGGCGTTCCGGATGTGGTTCCGCCCATTGTGATGCTGCCGGGACGGCCCGGCGCCTTTGTGCGGACCGAGGACGTGCTGCTTCATCACCTGAGGAAGCTGTTTAAAATTTACCAGGTGGAGGAGCAGGCGGTGATCTCCGTCACCCGGAACGCCGATCTGAGCTACGATGAGGCCATGGACCAGGAGGATCTGGACCTGCGGGCCCAGATGGCCAAACTCCTGCGCCAGAGAGAGCGGCTGGCGCCCGTGCGCCTGGAGATGCAGGGAGAGGCTCCGGCCCTGCGGGAACTGCTGCTCCAGCGGCTCAAGCTGACACCTGAGCAGAGCTATGTATGCGCCTGCCCCCTGGTGCTCAAATACGCCTACCAGCTGGGCAGCCTGGATGCAGCGCTGTTCTACCCGCCGCACGCGCCTGCGTATCCTGCATGGCTGGACAGGGAGATCCCCATGTGGGAGCAGATCCAGCAGCGGGATCTGCTGCTGTTTTATCCGTACCACTCCATGCAGCCGTTTCTGGACCTGCTGCGGCAGTCCTCCAGGGACCCGGCCGTGGTGTCCATCCAGATGACCATTTACCGGGTGGCCCGCAATTCCAGCGTGGTGAAATCTCTGTGCGCGGCGGCGGAAAACGGCAAGGCTGTCACCGTGCTGGTGGAGCTGCGAGCCCGTTTTGACGAGGGAAACAACATCACCTGGGCCCAGGAGCTGGAAGAGGCGGGATGCCGGGTGATCTACGGCCCGCCCGGCTACAAGTGCCACGGGAAGATCTGCCTCATTACGCGAAAGGACCGGGCGGGGCTCTCTTACGTCACCCAGATCGGCACCGGGAATTACAATGAGAAGACCGCATCCCTCTACACAGATTTCTGCCTGATGACGGCAGACCGGGCTGTTGCCGCCGACGGAGTGGCCTTTTTCCAGAACATGCTCATCGGCGACCTGCGGGGCAGTTACGCGAAGCTCCTGGTGGCGCCGGTGTCCCTGAAGCAGACGCTGATCCGCCTCATCGACGGGGAGATTGCCCGCGGCCAGCGGGGGCGCATCATCCTGAAGACCAATGCCGTTACGGAGCGGGAGCTGATTGACAAGCTGGCGGAGGCCTCCCAGGCCGGGGTACGGGTGGATTTGATTGTCCGGGGGATCTGCTGCCTGGTGCCGGGCGTCCCCGGCAAGACGGAAAACATCACCGTGACCAGTGTCGTGGGGGAGTTCCTGGAGCACTCCCGTATATATTGCTTTGGCGAAGGCGCTCTGCGCCAGATCTACCTATCCTCCGCAGACATTATGACCCGCAACCAGGAACGGCGTGTGGAGATTGCCTGCCCGGTGGAGAGCCAGGAGATCCGGGACTTTCTCTCCGATTATCTGGCCAGGCTTCTGGGGGACAATGTGAAGGCCCGGCGGCTGCAGCCGGACGGCCGGTTTGTCCGCGTGGAGGCAAATGGAGCGGCCCCGGTTTCCGTGCAGCAGTACTACCTGGATCATCTGCCGGAATTTCAGGCCTCTCAGGCAAAACGGCCCCACTGGAGGCTGGCGGACCTGTTCCGGAAACGAAAATAAACACACCCCGCTCCGGACTGGGAGCGGGGTGTGCTTTTGAGAGGGCAGGATCAGCCGCGGTCCTGCCGGATTATCCGGCGCAGGGCCTCAATGGCGGCCAGGATGGGCTTTTGAATGTTGTCAGTGGGATAGACGTCAGCACTGGAGCGCTTGGATACGGAACCGTCAAAATTGGTGGCAGATACCAGAATCGAGGCGGTGCGAATCCCCAGGCTGGCCCCCACAGAGAACAGGGGCGCCTCTTCCATGGAGGTGCAGACAGCGCCGCCCCGGACATAGCTCTGCCAGCGGCGGATCAGATCTTCAGACACCGGCTTGGTTTCCGGCTCTGTCTGGGTGTAGAAGGAGTCCTTGGTGATGCTGACGCCAACGGCGGTATGGAACCCCAGGGACACAGAGCTCTCCTCCAGGGCCTTCAGCAGCTGATAACTGGGCACGGCGGGGAACTCCACGGGCAGGTAATGGAGGCTGGTCCCATCCATCCGGACACTGCCGCTGACCACAACGATATCCCCGCACTGGACGTCAGCACAGGTAGAGGCACAGGTGCCGACCCGGATAAAGGTATCCGCGCCGCACTTGTGAAGCTCCTCCACACAGATGGCGGTGGAGGGCCCGCCAATGCCGGTAGAGGTGACCGTGACCCGCTCACCCTCCAGCGTGCCCTCCCAGGTGGTGAACTCCCGCTTCCGGGTCACCATGCGGGGATGTTCCAGGTGGGCGGCAATCAGCTCACACCGGTCCGGATCCCCGGGGACGATTGCGTAGCGGCCGGCCTCTCCCGGCGCCAGATTCACATGAAGCAGTTTTTGTGCCTGAGCCATATTCGCCTACTCCTTACAGCGTGATTTTAAAGACAGAGAAGGGACGCCGCCCGCAGCGGGCGCCGCCCCGCCCCGGAGGCGGCGGAAATCCGCGGAGCGTCCGGGAGTCATTTGGAAAGGGGGGACGGCACGTCCCCCCTTTTTTCACTGTTATTTCGCGACAGCGTCCTTCAGGGCCTTGCCGGCCTTGAACACGGGCACCGCGGAAGCGGGAATCTCGATGGACTCCTTGGTCCGGGGATTGCGGCCCACGCGGGCGGCACGCTTTTTGACCTCGAAGGAGCCAAAGCCAACCAGCTGCACCTTGTCACCCTCCTTCAGAGCGGCGGTGATGGCGTCAAAGGTGGCGGAAACGACGGCCTCGGCCTCTTTCTTGGAGACGTCGGCAGAAGCGGCGACGGCATTGATGAGTTCAGCTTTGTTCATGGATATTTGTCCTCCTATATAGTGTGTTGGGGTCGCTTTTGTATTCCTAACGCGGAGAAACCGCGATTAAGACGGATCTTGGCGTTTGGCTTTCTCCCAGAGGGCCAGCAGCTCTGCCTCGCTGCACGCTGACAGGGGCTTGTCCGCAGCTTCTTCCACCGCCCGGAAGCGGCGGTCAAACTTGTCGCAGGCGCTGTGGAGCGCCTCTTCCGGGTCTGTGCCGGACATTTGGGCGATTTTGGAGGCCATAAACAGGACGTCGCCCACCTCTTCCGCCACGCCGTGGGGCGCGTCTGGAGCCTGTCCGGCTTCCAGGGCGGCCCGCAGCTCCCGGACCTCTTCCTCCAGCTTTTCCAGCGCGGCCACGGAATCGGCCCAGTCAAAACCTGCTTTGGCGGTTTTGGACTGGATTTTTTCCGCCCGCCAGAGGGCGGGAAGGGTGTGCGGCACAGACTCCACTGCATCCGCGGTGGACCGCTGCCCCTTCTCCCTGCGCTTGAGAGCCTCCCAGTTCACAAGGACCTGCTGGGAGGTTTCCGCCTGCACGTCCCCAAACACATGGGGATGGCGGTAGACCAGCTTTTTTGCCACGCCGTCCACCACGTCTGCCATGGTGAACCGGCCGCGCTCCGCCTCGATCTGGGCGTGGAACGCCACCTGCATCAGCACGTCCCCCAGTTCCTCGCACATGCCATGGGGGTCGTCGTGGTCGATGGCGTCCAAGACCTCATAGGTCTCCTCCAAAAAATTGCGGCGGATGGAGCGGTGGGTCTGCTCCCGGTCCCAGGGACAGCCCCCCGGCGAGCGCAGCAGCCCCATGATCTCTAAGAAGTCTTCGTAGGAGTAGTGGTCCTTATGCTGAAACTCTACCATAAGATGCCTGCCTTTGCAAGATAAATTCACGGGAAACCGTTGATTTTTCAGGGAAATTCAGCAGATCCCACCTGGAAATCAGCGGCAGCTTCCCTCTTTTTTCATTTTAAGTGCAGAAGTTTAATAAGCTTCTCGCCCCGGGGAAGAGATCGGACATCCTCTGCCCGGAGGATCCGCAGGGCGATGATCAGGATGCCGTAGGCCACCACGCCCACGAAAATGCCCAGAAGGGTGGAGGCGGCGTTGGTCAGATACCGGGCCAGGAACTGAATCCGCTCCGGATCCGCGGACAGCTGCCCCGCCAGGGAGAGGAAGGCGCCGTCCAGCAGCCGGCTGGCAAAGCCGAACACCGCCCAGGCGGCGGCGCCCATGAGCGCGGCGGCGGCCACGGGCTTGGCAAAGATCTGAAAATATCTGGGCTTCTGGGGAGAATATTTCCAGACAAAAAACAGATTCAGCGCCACGATCACCAAGTAGCAGCACAGGGTGGAGATGGGGGCGCCCTTGATGCCGATTTCCGGATTGCCCACCAGGACGTAGTTCATGACGATCTTGGTGATGCCGCCGATGATCACCGTGAGGATCGGCAGCTTCTCCCGGCCGTAGACCTGAAGGATGGAGTTGGTAAGGATCATCAGGCAGATGAAGATTAGCGCAATCCCCAGGATTCCCAGGTGGAAGCCGGCGGCCAGCGCGTCCTCATACTGGGAGGGGAGCACCAGGATCATAATGGGCGTTGCCAGCACGCTGAGGCCGATTCCCGCCGGAAATGCCAGGATGGCGATGATCCGGAAGGCAGAGGACACGATGCGGTTGGCAGAGGCGCCGTCCTGCCGGGCCAGGGCCGCCGCCGCAAAGGGCACCAGGCTCATGGTGACGGGATAGACAAAGGCCGCCACCATGTTGGGCATATCCATGGCCATCCGGTACTGGCCGTTCAGGGCGGCGGCTGCGTCCTCGGAAAGCAGCAGGGCGTCCTGCAGGCGGCCCATGACGATCTTGGTATCGATCAGATTGATGATGCTGAGGGCGGAATTCCCGAGGGTGATGGGAATACCGATTACCAGGATCTGCCGGATGATGCCGCCGCTGCTGGTGGGGACGTCCAGGGACTCGGTCCGGTTCCGGTGGGTGGCCAGGTAGAAGGCCAGGAACAGCATGGACAGCACCGTGCCCACGGTGACGCCGCAGATAGCGCCGGCGGCGCCAAGCTCCAGGCCAAAGCCGGCGTCCACCAGATACCAGGCCAGCGGCAGGCCGATCCCCAGCTTGCACAGCGCCTCCAGCACCTGGGAGACGGCGGTGGGCGTCATATTGCCCTGCCCCTGGGTGTAGCCCCGCATACAGGCCAGCAGACACACGCAGAACACCGCGGGGGACAGGGCCTGGATGGCCCGGGCCGCCATGGGGTTTTCCTGGAAGGCCGCCAGCTGGGGGGCGCCGAAGGCCATCAGCGCGGTCCCCACGACCCCCAGCAGGAAGAACATCCAGATGGAGGCCCGGAAGATCCGGCGCTTTTCATTCTCCCGGCCCTGGGCGTGGGCCTGGCTGGTGAGCTTGGAGATGGCGATGGGCAGGCCCGCTGTGGAGAAGGTCAGCAGGAGGTTGTAGATTTGATAGGCGGTATCAAAATACGTCTTGCCCACGCCGCCCAGGATGTTGTTGAGGGGCAGCTTGTAGACGGCGCCGATCAGCTTGACGATCAGTGCCGACGCCGTCAAAATGACGGCGCTGCCCAGAAAGGACTGCTTTTTTTGATTAGACATGGAGCGATTACCTCAGATCACAATGAGAACTCGGGCGGCGGAAGCGCGGCCCTTATGAAGCCTATGGCCTGCCGCCGCCGTTTATAACCGGGCCAGGCAGGCCTTCACCAGGGCCGAGAACCGGGGGCCCGCCGCCTGGCCGGCGGCGATCACCTCGTCCGAGGAGAGAGGCTGGTCCAGCACGCCGGCGGCCATGTTGGTGCAGAGGGTGAAGCCCAGCACCTCCATGCCGCAGTGGGCGGCCACGATGGCCTCCGGCACCGTGGACATCCCCACGGCGTCCGCACCCAGGATCCGGGCGGCACGGACCTCCGCCGGCGTCTCGTACTGGGGGCCGGGGAAGTACATATAGACGCCCTGGCGCAGGGGGATGGAGAGCTCCGCCGCCGCCTTCCGGGCGGCGTCCTGGAGCCGGGGCGTGTAGACATGGCTCATGTCCGGGAACCGGGGGCCGAACGCCTCCAGATTGGGCCCGCATAAGGGGCTGACGCCGAAGAGCTTGATGTGGTCAGTGATCAGCATGATATCCCCGGCGGAAAAGGCGGTGTTCACCGCGCCGGCGGCGTTGGTGACCACCAGCGTCTCCGCCCCCAGCAGCCGCAGCACCCGGACGGGATAGCTGACGTCCTCGAAGGACCAGCCCTCGTAGGTGTGGAGGCGGCCCTGCATCACCGCCACGTCCTGCCCGGCCAGGCGGCCGAACACGAAGCGGCCCGCGTGGTCCGGCGTGGTGGAGCGCTTCATGTGGGGGACGTCCGCGTAGGAGACGGCGATGGGGGCCTCCACCTCATCCCCCAGGGCGCCCAGGCCGGAGCCCAGGATCAGCAGGCACCTGGGACGGAAGTCCCCCAGGCGGCTTTTCAGAGCCTCCGCGCTCTCCTGATACTGCGTCAGTGTATATTCCATACAGAGATCCTCCTTACAGTTTTTCACCGCAGGCCCGGCAGAATACGTCGCCGCTGCGGGCGGCGGTTCCGCAGGCGGGGCAGACCCGCTCCGGCTGCCGTGACAGCAATTCCTCCGTCTGGGCGATCTCCTGCCGGAGGGCGTCAATCTCCTGAAGCTTGGAGAGCAGCGTGTCGGAGTCTGTGGGATGGCCGGTGTGGGTGGCGTAGATCATCTCACCCACCTGCCGCAGGGCAGCGTCTGTCTCGCGCCGCAGGTCAGCGGCGCGGCTCCGGAGCCGGGCGGCGGATATCAGCTCTCCGGCCCGCTTTTTCAGGGTGGATGCGGTGTCCGTGGCAATCTCCCCTGCTGCGCCGGCGGCGCGGCAGACGGTGTTCAGCAGGATTTGCAGCTGTTCGTTCATGGCACAGAACCTCCAGGAAAAAATGGGGACGGCCGGTCAATGGCTGATTTCAGTAAGAATATGTGCTGCCGCCGATGAACTCCCGCACGAGAGAGTTGGCGGCGATGCAGAGGTCATCCATGGGTTCGATCCTATCATACCCCCGGAGAATGTCATCCGCAATACTGTACTTCCCCTTGGGCAGGGCCTCCAGCAGGGGGACGACGTAGGGCTTGAGGACAGACATCTCGTCCGGGAGGGAGGAGTCGAACATAATGTCCGCATTTTCCTTGTAGGGGGAGATATACAGCTTCTCCCCCCGGCGGACATTGGGCCACATCTTCAGGGTGAAATTGGCGTCGCTGCCCCGGAACTTGTAGTCCCGGACGATCCGCCGGCTCAGCCGCAGCCAGGGGTGCTGAAAGACCACGGCCCCGTCCTCATCCACCACGTTGGACCGGGCGGCGATGTACAGCTTGAAGGCCTTGGGGTTCTTGCCCACGATGACGTCGTTGAGGGCGTGGATGCCCTCGAAGATGGCCAGCTCGTCAGGGCCCAGCTTCAGGGGCTGGGACAGGATGTCAGAGCGCATCTGCCGGGCGAACTCGTACTTGGGCACATGGATGGTCTCTCCCCGGTCCAGCATGGAGAAGTGCCGGTTCAGCAGCTCGATGTCCAGGCAGAAGGGGGACTCGTAGTCGATGTTCCCCTCCCGGTTCCGGGGAGCGGTCTCCGGGTCGATGGTGTTGAAGTAGTTGTCCATGGAGATGGTGTGGGTCTGGATGCCCATTTTCTCCAACTGCTCCTCGATCTTCAATGCCGTGGTGGTCTTGCCGGAGCCGGAGGGGCCGGACAGCAGGATGATGTGGGACTCCTTCCGGTGGTCGGCGATCTTCCGGGCCGCGGCCTCCACCTTCTTGGCGAAAGCGGCGTCGCACTCCTCCGCAAAGCCCTTGGGGTCAGAGCGGACGGCGTCGTTGATCTCTTTCAGGGAATAGGCCATGGCGATGCTCCTTTCAAAGTGCTTCATAGAACGCGGCGAAGGCGGCCTGGTTGGAGAGCCACTTCTCCGGACGCTGGATATACTCGGTGGGATACTTCACATTGAACGCCCGCTGGATCTGGTTGGTGCCCGGCACCACCATCTTGGTGGACCCGGCGGCGCCGAAGGACAGGATGGAGCACAGCTCCGACATGATGTCCACGTTGTACCAGCACTCACCGCCGGGGCGGCACCAGCCGATGTTCTCAAAGCTGCCGGACATGTACTTCTGCCGGTAGAGGTAGTAGGGCCGGTATCCGGCACGGCGCAGGGCGGGGTCGGCGTAGTCCAGCATCTCCGCCACCGTCTCCGCCGCCGGAACCCGCAGCCCCTCGGTCAAAATGCGGCTGCCCTTTTTCAGCGCCAGGGTGTGGACGGTGATGTCGTCGGGGCCGTAGCCGAGGCACCGGTCCAGGGACCGGCGGAAGCCCTCCGCCGTGTCCTCCGGCAATCCCGCGATCAGGTCCATGTTTACATGTGGAAACCGATATTGGGCCACCAGCTCCATGGCAGCGTCGATGTCCGCCGCCGTGTGGCACCGGCCGATGGCCCGCAGCACCGGCTCCTCAAAGGTCTGGGGGTTCACGGAGACCCGGGTGACCCCGTGGGCCTTCAGCACCGCCAGCTTCTCCGCCGTGATGGTGTCCGGCCGGCCGGCCTCCACGGTGAGCTCCTCGCAGGCGGAACGGTCAAAGGCCGTGTCAAAGGCGGTGAGGACCCGGGCCATCTGCTCCGCCGTCAGCGTAGTGGGGGTGCCGCCGCCCATGTAGAAGGCCCGCACCCGCAGCCCGGCCCGGCGGACCATCTCCCCGCCGGCGGTGATCTCCGCG
>CAMMCS010000034.1 GCA_946494635.1 uncultured Oscillibacter sp.
GGAGAGGCCCAAACCAGCAGAAAAAAGCCCGCGCTCCTGTCCGGACCCCGGAACAAAGAGAGGGCCGGGAGGCTGCGTGCCCCCCGCCCCTCTCTGCGAGATGCGGGCGTGCTGTCCCCGTGAGGGGAAAAGCTGGGTCCGTTTTTTATTATATATACGCAAACATAAAAGAGGAGGCTGCCGTCCCCGTGTGGGGGAAGCCTTCTGCTGCGGACCCTTTTGAATCGGGTAAAGAGAGCCTATACGCATGGAAGCGATCTGCCATGTGTCCCCACCAGGGAAACAGGCCTCCCTTTTAAAACAATCCTACCAGATTTCCAGAGATGGCGCAAGAGGCATTTTGAGAATTTCGCAGAAGCGCTGCGGCGAAGAACCCGCCCTGAATTGACTGCTGCCGCTGCCGATTCCGGAAGAGGGGGGAAAGGCGGGGATTCCGCTGAAAACAGAGGAGGTATCTATTGCCCATGAAAGGAGCGGGGTGCTATAATGAGCCGTGTGAAGAAAACTGCGGGATGTTCCGGGAAGGGAGAAGGGTTCCTTGGGTAAGATTCTTATGATTCTGGAGGTGTCCCGGAAGCAGGACTACATTTTCGCCAGCAAACGGCTGCGGGAGAATTCCGCTCGCTCCGGGGAGATCGCCTATGTGACCAGCAGTGAATTTTTCCGGGCGGCGGCGGGAGATGTGTACCAGGAGGAAGAGAATCTGGTTTACACCGGAGGCGGCCACACGGTGCTGCAGTTCGATAGCCCGGAGGCGGCCACACAGTTTGCCCGGAAGGTGACTTCTGCCGCCATCAGACAATACCGGGGGATGGAGCTCTTTGTCAAGCAGCGGCCCTACGACCCGGCGCTGACGCCGGGGGAGAATCTGACGGCGCTGACACAGGCACTGGAGGCGAAAAAGGCCCGGAGGCAGGCATCCTTCCGCACATTGAGCCTTGGCGTGGAGCGGCTGGACCCGGTGGATTTCAAGCCGGTGATTCAGCATGCCGAACCACCCCGGAAGGCCGAGGCGCCGCTGACGCCGCCGGAGGGCAGGAGATTTCCCGCGCAGTTTCAGGAGCTGGCGGCAAAGGACACGTTTCTTGCGGTGGTACATGTGGATGGGAACGCCATGGGCCGGCGGGTACAGGGCCTGTACAAGCGCTCCGGAGCTGCCGGCTGGGATGGCTGCTGCCAGAGCCTGCGGCGATTCAGCGCCGGCATCCAGTCGGACTTTGAGCGGGCCTTTCGGGAGACGGTGGACGCCCTGATCCGGAATCTGCCGGATCAGTGGGGCCCTGCGCTGCCTATCCGGCCTGTGATTCTGGCAGGGGATGATGTGTGCTTTGTCACCGCCGGCAGATTCGGCCTGGAGTGCGCCCGTGTTTTTCTGGAGCGGCTGAAGGCCCTGCAGAACCCGGAGGACGGCCTGCCCTACGCGGCCTGTGCCGGGGTCGCGCTGGTCCATCTGAAATATCCCTTCCACCGGGCCTACAGCCTGGCGGAGGAGCTGTGCAGCAGTGCCAAGCGGTTCGCGGCGGAGCTGGATCCGGCAGGCGGCGTCTGCGCGCTGGACTGGCATATCGAATTTGGCGAGATGAAGGGCAGCCTCTCCCAGATCCGGGAGGACTACGAGACAGAGGATGGCGGCCGTATGGAGCTGCGTCCCGTCATTGTCTCCGTGCCGTCCGGTGTGGGCCTGGAGAGAACCGGCGGAGTCCGGACCTATGCCTTTTTCCGGAGCCTGTGCCTGGCCATGCAAAGTGGGCCGGCAGCAGTTACCAGGAGAAGGCTCAAAGGCCTGCGCACAGCGTTCCGGCAGGGAGAGGTCGAAAGCCGTTTTTTCCTGCGGGAGCGGAAGGCGGATGCCCTGCTGGAAGATGCCGCCGTGGCAGCCGGGGCCGCCGGCCTGGACAGGGACCCCTTTCAGACAGTGGACGGCGTGAGGCGGTGCCTTCTGTTTGATGCCACGGAGATGGCGGATCACTGCGAATTTTTCCGGGAGGTGGAGACATGAGGGGGCAAGTCACCCTGCAGGTGACAATGGAGCTGCTGTCCGATGCCATCTTTGGCTCCGGCTTCAGCGTTCCCGGGGGAGAGGATATCGCCGTCTATAAGGATGCAGCAGGATATCCGCTTGTAAAGGGATCTACCTTTAAAGGGCTTCTGCGGGAAAGCATGGGAAATTTTCTGACCTGGACAGGCGGGCAGGAGTCAGATCTGATTGCCCTGCTGGGGGAGAGCGGCTGGCCCGGCCCGGATGAGAGCCGCCGGATCCATCTGACGGATCTGACACTGGAGGATCCGCCGGCGGATCCGTCAGCCTGCTACAGCGACCGGGCCTTCAGCCGGATGGAAGACGGCGTCGCTGTGGGAGGCTCCCTACGGTTTGCCGCCTGTGTTCACAGCGGAGTGAGATTTTCCGGCCAGCTGACCTGCAGCGGGGAGGATGTGCCCCTGGTGCAGCAGGCCCTCATGGGAATCAAATGGGCTGGTACCATGCGCGGCCGGGGGTTTGGCCGCGTCCGGGTGCGAGGGGCTGCTGCGGAGGAGCATCCTGTGGCGCTGCCCGGGATTGCGTCAGCCCGCTGCATCCGCTACCGGCTGCGGACGGAGACGCCTGTGCTGGTCACAGACCTGGCCCGCAGCCGCGAGAACACCTATGCCACCCGGGATTATCTTCCGGGCAGCGCCATCCGGGGCATGGTCATCAGCACCCTGGCTGCAGAGCATCCCACCTGGTTTCAGGAGCACCGGACCGCGCTTCTCTCAGAGCAGACTCGCTTTCTCAGCGCGGTTCCCACCGGCATCGGGGTGCCGATTCCGTCCATCTGTGGATTTTATGAGGACAAGGTGGGAGAGAACTTCAGAAGCATTGTGAATGGAAATTCCTTTACAGATAGCATGAAGCGGGCGAGCCTCGGAACATTCTGCTCTCTTGACGGCGAGACAGTACGCTTTTGGCGGGCAGCTACAGACGGAGCTACCCGTATCAGCAGGGACCTGGCGGGAGCGAAGAAAGGCATGTTCCAGACCTATGGCATCTGTGCCGGGCAGGAGCTGGAGGGCTATATCCTGCTGGAGGATCCATCCCTGGCGGAAGCTGTTGCCGGTGCCCTGGAGGGTACAGTGTGGCTGGGAGCGGACCGCTGCGAGGGGTTTGGAAAGTGCCGCGTCGTATTCCGGGAGGCGGTGGATCAGCCCGCCTGGATCCAGGCTTACGGCTGCCGGACCCAGGCGGAGGTGGATGCCACGTTGTATCTTCTTGCCCTGTCGCCCGTAACCATGCTGGACATGGGCGGGGAGCCCTGCGGGCTTGATTTGGAGGCCCTGGCGGAGAAGCTGGGCATCGGGAAGGCGGAGCTGTGCGTCTGCGCTACCACACTGACGGAATCCGGCGGGTTCAACCGCGTCTGGGGCAGCCGTGTTCCGGCTGCCGCCATGTATGATCAGGGCAGCATCTTTCGGCTGGCCTGTGACCGCGCCCCGTCCCTGGAGAAGCTTCGGGCTGTAGAACGGGAGGGCCTCGGCATCCGCCGGGGGGAGGGATTCGGCCAGGTGCTCTTTCTGCGGAGAGGACTCTTTGAGGGCCTGCGGCGGAAGGAGGCTGTCAAATCAGAGCGGGGGACGCTGGCCGGCACAGCGGCGGCGGCCCGGCGGCAGCGGTACCGCTGGGTGATGGAGCACGATGGGGAGCTGGCCGCCGGCAAGCTCTCCCGCAGCCAGCTGGGGGAGCTGCAGGATCTGTGTGTGAAGGCAATTGCCCGCGGCGGCGACCTGACAGAGCTGAATACATATCTGGAGAAAAACCTCACCGGGCGGGGCGTCCGGCACGGGGAGCGGTTCCGGAGGGCCGGGGCGCTGATCCGGCAGGTCCTGGACACCCCGCTGCCCCAGACCATCCGGATGGGGGATGTGCCCTGTGCGGACAGCACGGCGGAGCGCCTGAAGCTGCTGTGCCTGCTGCTTACATGCAGCCGCGGGGGAAAGGAGTGACCGGTCACATGCGAGCGACCTATACAACGGCGGTCAGGTATCAGGCGGAGGCCATCTGCCGGACGCCGCTCCGGACCGCCGGGGCCGGCGGAGAGCTGGACCTGGTGCTGCGGGACTGGCGGGGCCGGCCTCTGATCCAGGGCAGCTCCCTGGCGGGCGCCCTGCGGAGCTGGCTGACAGACAGCGGCCGGGGGGATCTGGCGGAGCGCCTGTTTGGAGGCCCTGACCAGGCAGGACACCTGCTGGTTTCCGACGGGCTGTTTGACGAGCGGGCGGAGGTGGCCGGCCGTCCCCGCCTGCGGCTGGATCCCGCCAGCGGAACCGCAGCCCGCCGCGGG
Organism: uncultured Oscillibacter sp.; assembly: GCA_946494635.1. Taxonomy (GTDB): domain Bacteria; phylum Bacillota; class Clostridia; order Oscillospirales; family Oscillospiraceae; genus Oscillibacter. The sequence goes on from CAMMCS010000034.1 coordinate 4,317, forward strand.
AAATTTGAGGTGGCCCATGTCTGCACCGGAGCGCGGTTCGCCTTTTTTCTCACCTGGCTGGGGGAGGAGCCCTCCGGGGAGATCCCGGCCGTGGAACAGATGCTGGCGGCCCTGGACTGCGGGGAAATCCGGCTGGGGGCGCAGAAGAGCAGCGGCTTTGGCCGGGTGTCCCTTCAGGTGAAAAAACGGGTGTACGATCTGCGCCGGGAGGAGGACCGGACCGCATGGCTGGAGGACCGGGAGGACGGGGAGCGGCTGCCCCTTCCGGTTCTGGAACGGGTGGAGCAGGTGACGTTTACGCTGGAGGGCCGGACGGACAGCCTTCTGGTGAAGGAGTCCGCACCCGAGCACACGGCCAGGGGAAGCTGTGTGAAAAACCTCCGGGAGGGAGATATTCCGGTGCTTCCGGGCGCGTCGATCAAGGGCGCGGTGCGGGCCAGGGCAACTGCCATCGCGCGGCGAAAGGGCATCCCGGCCGGACTGCTGGAGGATCTCTTCGGAAAAGCAGCGGGAGAGGCGTCCGCCGGCAGGGCGCGGTTTGAGGATGCGGCCTTGTCGCCGGACCGGAGCCGGCGGATCTCCCGAATCCGCATCAACCGGTTTACTGCGGGGGCGATCCGCGGCGGGCTGTTTTTTGAGGAACCGGTCTGCTCAGACCTGCGGATCCGCATTACGGCGCCGGCGGAGTGCCGGACCGGCTGTGCCCTCCTGATCTGCGCGCTGCGGGACCTGGGGCTGGGACTTTATACCATCGGCAGCGGAGGCGCTGTCGGGAGAGGGCGGATCCAGGTCCGGGAGATCGCCGTGGAGGCCCCCGGCGGACGACGGGCCATATTGGCCTTTGACGAGGACGGAGCCTGCGCGGTTTCGGACAAAACCGGGCTGCTGCGGGAGTGGTTTCAGGATTGGGAGGTGCGCACGTGAGCGTGGAGGTCATGGATGTTCAGACGGCGCTGGAGCGGGGAGTGAAGCTGCCCTGCGCCCTGGTGCGCTCTCTGAGCGCGGTATCTCTGGGGCCTGTGCCGGCGGAGATCTCTACAGAGGATCTGCTGGAGGCGCGCTTTTTTTCGGCGGAGGAGGAGATTCGGCTGTTCCGCCGGGATGGGACCCTGCGGGCGGCCAGAGTGGCGGACGCCCCGGGAGAGATCTATGCGGATCAGGACTGCGAAATCGCCAATCCGGCCCTGGGCGCGGGGATCACCGTGCGGACCTACATGGAGTTTGACGGGGACGGTCAGGCGTATTGGGGACACTCCCGCCTGAAGGATTGGAGGGGAGGCGCGGAAAATGGATGAGCGCCGCGGTGTCCGGGCACCATACAACTTTGTCCCGTTTTCCGGGCGGATCCTCCTGCCCTACGCCGGCCCGGCGGAGCTGCCCAGCCACAGCGAGCTGCGCCCGGACCTGCGGTCGGGGGAGCTCCATGTGACCCTGGAAGCGGAGACCCCGGTCTTTGTTTCTGACGGAAGGGGCTTCTTTTTCCGGGACGCCGGCGGGCGGTACGCAATTCCGGGCTCCACGGTGCGGGGCATCACCCGGGAGAACATGCAGATCCTGGGCTTCGGGCTCCTCCGGCCTGGGGAGGATCTGACGGATTACCAGATCTATTTCCGGCAGGTCGCGGCCGCGTCCAAAGGCGCGGATCAGCGTCTGCGGGCCGATTACGCCGATGCGCTGGGTGTGTTTGAGAAGAAAAATCCCAGGACCGGCCGGAAGGTCAGCGTCCCCGGAGCGGTGGCCTCCGGGTATCTCCGCCGCGGCCGGAATGGCTATGTGATCCGCCCGACGGCGGGGCCGTACTTCCGGATTGACCGGAGCCGGGCGGATGTGCAGCGCCTGGGCGCGGGGAACGCCAGGACTGTCCCGGTGGACTACCGGGCGAAGGACGGGGTCGTGGAGGAGATCCTTCCCGCCGGCAGCGGGGCCCCCGGGATGCGCCGGGGCATGCTGCTGTACACGGGAAGGCCGGTGAGCAGGATCCCCAATCCCCTTTACCTATTTCCGGAGGAGGACTCCGGCGCCCCGGAGCTGCCGGTGCCGGAGGAGGATATCCTCTCCTTCCGGGTGGATCTGGAGAGCCGGAAAAAGATGCTTCTGGCCTTTTACCGGGATCAGTTCCACTTTTGGGAGCTGCCCGCCGCCGGCGAGCGGAAGCCGGTATTTTACCTCAGACACAAGGGGCACCTCTATTTCGGGACCACATTGTTCCTGCGGATCGGCTACCAGTACCCTCTGTCCGCCGGATTACCGCGGCGCCACCGGGAGATGATGGGGCAGGAGGACGGCCCGCTGGACTATCCCCGGGCGATTCTGGGCTTCGCATCCCAGAAGAGGTCCTATCGCTCCCGGGTATCCTTCGGGGATCTTACCGCGGTGGGAGAGCCCCGGGAGGAGGCGCCGGTCCGGGTGATGCTGGCCGAGCCAAAGCCCAGCTACTATCCCGGCTATGTGGTGGACGGCAGGCATTACAACGAGGTGAACCCGGAGAGCGGAGCGGACGCGGACCGTTTTCAGCTGCGGGGCTATAAGCAGTATTGGCTGAAGCCGGCGCAGCCCGGCGGGGTGCCGCCGGGGAAGGAGCGGGTAGGGTCGATCCTGCGTCCGCTGGCGGTCGGGACCCGGTTTCGGGGGGTGATCCGCTTCCGCAATTTGACAGAGCTGGAGCTGGGGCTTCTGCTCTGGTCACTGCGGCTGGAGGAGGGGTGCTTTCAGACTGTGGGCATGGGCAAGCCGTACGGCTATGGCAGGATGCGCCTGCGGATCGACAGGCTCCGCCTGCTGGATGATGGCCGGCTCTATGGCGGCGATCTGTCGGCAGACCCCTGGACGGATGAGACGGATCAGGTGGATCGGTATATTGACCGCTATGACTGCGGCGCACTGGCGGAGGCTGGCGGGGCCCCGCCGGCCAGGGTCCGTGACCAGCCGGAGATCCAGGATTTCTTTTTTATGAAACGCACAGTGCGGGACGGGAGAGATACATCCTACATGCGTCTGGAGGAGTACCGGAAGGTCCGTACGCCCCTGCCCGCGGTGCGGAGCATCCGGGACCGGGAAGAGGGGAGAGCGGAGCCGGGTGCCAGGCCCCCGAAGCCGCCGGATAGGCCTGATGGCGAAGGAAGGAGTTAACATGGCAAAAAAGATCATTCTATTTCTCAGCGAGCTGCGGGGTGCCCAACAGGAGGAGACCTATGACTGTCCGGACGGGGGACAGGCCACCGGGCGGCAGACCAATGAGGCGCCGGTTCAGTATCTGCTGCGGGTCCATCCCGATGTCCGGGAGATCCTCTGCGTGGTGACCCCGCGTGCGGAAGAGAGCGCGTGGGAACCCTTCCGGCAGGCGGTGGAACAGACAGCGGAGAAGGTCCGCTGCACGAAGATCCCCTTCCAGGGGCAGGAGGATTTCTCCCAGGAAGTTCTGCCCGAAATCCTCGCCCAAACCGCTGGCGGGGATACCATTCTGCTGGAGACCACCGGCGGATTCCGGAACGCCGTGATGTATCTGCTGCTGATCAGCCGGGCACTGTCCTTTGCGGGGGTACGGACTGTTGGCGCCGTCTACAGCAACTACAGCCGCCGCCGGATTGAGGATATCACCCCCCTGATAGGTTTTTTTGACTTCATCGGCGGGATGCAGGAGCTGACCTCCTTTGGCAATGTGCGCTCTCTGCGGGAATACTACCGGGCCCGGACTCATGTGCCGGAAATCGACAGCCTGCTGGACGCTGTGGAGCAGCTGTGGGAGTGCATTACCCTCTGCCGCACCAACCAGATCCCGGAGCGGATGGAGCAGTTCAACCAGGCGGTGGAGCAGGCGTCAGTCTGCGGCGATCCCCTGATGTGCGCGCTGCTTCCCGCCTTCCGCAAAAAATTCGGAAAGAGGCTGACGATCCCCGGGCTGATCAAGTGGTGCGTCCAGAGCGATATGCTGCAGCAGGCGCTGACCATCTACAAAGAACGCATCCCAACGTATTTGATGGTAGAGCGGCCCGATATCCTCCACGTCCCGGCAGGGATGCCGCCTCCGGAAATGCGGAAGGACTATGTCAGCGAGGAGGAGGCGCGGTTTTACGAGCATTTCCTCAAAATGGGCCGGAACATGGAAAAGGCCTACTACGGCAGATCCCGGGACACCGGCGAGGGGTGGAAGGACTACACGGTGACCACGCTGGAGCGGCTGGAGGAGTTTCTGCCCCACTCCTATTTCACCACCCAGTATCCCATTGAGCGGCTTCGCGTCATCGTTATGGATTATCTCTACATCCGGGCCCTGCGCAATATGACCAACCACGCCAACGACCAGGAGACGGGTTCCCAGCGGCAGCTGATGACCTACCTGAGCGGCTATGGTTACCAGCGGCTGGACGAGGTTCGGGCCCAGGACATCGCCGGAGCAATCCTGCGGGCGCTGGAGCACCTGCAGCCGCTGACAAAAAAGGAGCGTGCCAAATGAAAAAATTTATCACAGTGGTTCCCTTTCAGATAAAGGGCCAATTGGGCAGCTATCTCTACCGGGCGGTCGGCAACAGCCGGCTGCAGATGGAGGAAAAGACCAGTTTCCCGATCCTGACGGCAGTCAGCGGCTACCTCCGGCCGGGAGAGGACGCCCGTGTGATCGCCCTGGCGGCGGACACCGAGGACGGGCGGCGGAACCTGGAGCAGCTGCGGATCCAGCTGGCGGATCTCTGCCGCCGCCGCGGCCTTGTGGAGCCTGAGGTGACAGAGGTGGCACTGGCGGGCGGCGACGAGGTATCCGCCCATGTGGAGACGTTCCAGCGGCTGATCGACCAGGTGGAGGATGACGATGAGCTCTTCGCCTGCCTGACCTATGGGACAAAGCCGCTGTCCCAGGCGGTGATGATGGCGGTGCAGTATGCCTACCGGGTCAAGAAAAACGCCTCCATCTCCTGTATTGTGTACGGCAGCGTTTACCGCAGCCGAAGCGGTGATCCCGCTGCCTGGACGGCCGCGGTATACGACGAGACGGCCCTGGTGCAGCTGGACGAGATCGTGCGGCTGCTGGCGGCCCGGGGCGTGGAAAATCCCCGGGAGTCCATCCGGCGGATCCTGGACCTGTGAGTGAGGTGAGCAGCCGTGAAGATGAATGACGGAGACGAGCAGGCGCTGTGGGAGAAGCTGGAGCGGCTGGTGCTTCAGTGGCGGGGCCTGGATGCGGACAGCGCCGCCGCCCGGATGTCCCTGAATTTTGCGATGACGGAAACGCTGCTGACCCTCTTTCCCCAGCCGGAGGCGCTGGATGCCCTGGGGGCTTTTTGGGAGCGGGATCTGGACAAATATGATCCGGAAAAGGGGAGCTTCCGGGCCTTTGTCACAAGCCGCCTGAAGCTCCGCAGGAAGGATCTGGAATATGAGGACTTCGGGGCCCGCCGCCAGACGGTGGAGGAGGACGGCGAGCGGCGCCAGCGGCGCTTTGGAGCGGTCTCTTTGGACGCGCCGGCCGGGGAGGACCGGTCCGGGACCTGGGGGGATCTGCAGCAGGACGCCGCCGCCGGAGACCTCCAGGCGGACCTGGACACGGAGGCCCGCGCCCGGGAGCTGATCGCCCTGATCCTGACGCTGCCTCGGCGCCTGACAGGCCAGGCAAAAAACCCCCTCCGCATCAATTACTACCGGATGTTCTTCACGGACAGCATGGTGGACGCCCTCCACACTGTGGGGGCGGAGCCCTACCGCGCCCGGGAGCGGGATCTGTTTGACGCGATGAAGGTGCCGTTTCTGGACTTTTTCATGGCCGGGATCTGCAGAACGGCAAGGGAGATCCTGGCCTGTGATCTGAAGGACTACGGCCGGATGGTGCCGGGACGCCCCATGGAGCCGCCGACCCAGCCCCTGCCCAATGACGTTTACATGCAGTATCTGAACCGGGAGGAGGGCATGGCCATCAGAAGCGCCTCCACCATTACCAACCAGCGCACGGCCTATTATGCGTTTTTGAAGGAGAACCTATGCTGACCCAGTACCGCCTGGAACTGCATCCGGACCGCCCCTGCCGGCCAAGGGCAGAGTGGGGCTATCGCCTGTACGCCGCTCTGTTGGAGCAGATGCCGGCTGCCTTCGGCACAGCGGCCCACCAGGATGGGAGGACCCCCATCAGCCAGCATCTGACCGCGGGGGACGGGGCCCTCCGCTGGACGGTGAGCCTGCTGGGCACGGCGTGCGAAGCGGCGGCCTCCGGCGCGCTGGAGCGCCTGGACCGGATCTGCCTGGAGAAGGATGGCATCCTTCTGACGGTGCGGAACCGGCAGCGCAGCTCCGTGGCGGACGTGGAGGCGCTGCTGACCCTGGCCTCCTGTGAGAGCGGGCTTCATACCCTCGGGTTCCGGACGGCCACAGCCTTTAAGAGCCGGGGGCAGTATCTGAACCTGCCGTCTGCCCGCCTCATTGTCCAAAGCCTGATCCAGAAGTGGAACGGCTGCATTGCCGAGTGTCCCATCGAAGATGAGGACGGCCAGGGCACGGACGCCCTGGCGGCGGGGCTGCAGCTGCGGAGCTTCCGCCTGCAGGACCGGGTCTACCATCTGAAGGGCAGCCCGGTTCCGGGCTTTGTGGGCGAGCTGACGCTGGAAAACCGTCTGCAGGGCTTTCCGCGCCAGCTGGCGGATGCGCTGCTGGTGTTTGCGGAGTATGCCGGCGTAGGGATCAAGACCACGCTGGGCATGGGCGGCGTGGAGCGCCTGAACCGATAGATGAAGCGCCCGCGGAACGCGGCGCACGGGATTTATCCCGTGCGCCGCTTCTTTTTGCCCATTTTCACGCGGGGAGAGGGGTTGGCACTGCGCCCGGCTTCAGGCTGGGGAACAGATTTTACCGGGGCCTGAATTGGCTTTCGCCGGTGCCGATTTCCCTTTGAAAGGAGGAAAGCCGATGGAACAGACAAAGACGCACCGGGTGCTGTGGATCTCCCGCCACACCATGACGGGGGAGCAGCGGGCGGATCTGGAGCGGGTCATGGGAGGCCCGGTGGAACTGACTGTCTGGTCAGACACGGTGGAGAACCTGCAGGACCTGCAGCCCCTGGTGCGCCGGTCAGACGCGGTGGCGGCGGTGCTTCCTGCGGAGAAGCTGGCCCAGCTGCTGGAAATCGCCGGAGGCCGCCCGGTCCTCCAGGCCAAGTCCGGCCGGATGGCCACGGGCCGGTGGACCACACAGCCCGACGGACGGCGGGAACGGGAGTTCGTCTTCGTCCACTGCGGATGGCAGCAGATCCTCCAGGTCCGGATCAAAACCAGGGCCCTGTGAGGCCCTGCGGCGATTGCCCCGGGCGGCCGGCGGGAGGTACCCGCCCCGGCCGGGGCCGGGACGGACATCCTGCGCGCTGCGCCGCCGCCTGGATGGAGGGCCGTCCCCCTGCGGACAGCGAGCTCGCCTAAACTTTTTCCCAGCAGCCCTGAATCCGGAACGACGGATTCCGATGAGATCATGTCAGGGCAGCGGCCCACAAAAAACACCGCCCCGGACGGGCGGCGGAAAACAGGCCACAAGATAAGATCAATCAGCTCAAACGGAACTTAAAGGAGGAAATCACAATGATGGAACTGAAATTTACAGTGTCCCAGACCGCAGCCGCCATGGGTATGGAGCCCGCCCGGATGTGGGCGCTCCTGGGGCAGTGGGGCGTCCAGCCCCGGGAGGACAGCCTGACCCTGGAGCAGATCCAGCAGCTGCGGCAGCTGCTGTCGGAACACCAGGACGAGCATCAGCTGCGGGCGCAGAACAGCCTGGAGCGGGTGGTCCAGCGGTACACCCTGCTGGCAGATACCTGCTCCCTGCTCCACCAGCAGTTCCCGCTGCTGGCGGAGCGGCTGACGCCGCTGCTGCGCCAGAGCTGCAGGACGCTGATCGTCCCCTCCGGCGTGCTGGCAGAGCTGCGGAGCCTGCCCCTCAAAAAGCCGGAGCTGACAGAGCGGGTCCGGACGGCCCTGCCCTGCCTGGCGAAGCTGCAGGACCAGGGGCTCCTCCGGATCTACGGCGAACGGGAGGGAAGCTTCGGCGACCAGCAGCTGCTCTCCTCCGCCACCCGCCTCATGACCTCCAGCCCGCTGCTGGTGATCACCCAGGACCGGGACCTGTCCTGTGACCTGCTGCGCCTGAACCAGCTGGACTCCATGCGGGAGAAGCAGCCGGTGGCGGTCAGCCGGATCAACCGGTACGGGTATCTGTCCCGGTTCCAGCCGCTGGAGCAGCGTCCGGCGGACACCCGGGCGGAGGGCGCTGCGGCCTTCGCCGGGGCGGACGGAGACCTGCGCAGGAGAGAGAGGGCGCCGCTGGGCGGACTCCCCTGGACAGAGCGCCGGGCAGACCCTGCCCCGGCGGAGCAGCCGCTGCCCCGGCACCGGGAGCTGGACCGCCAGCCGGCGCCAAAGGACGCTGGTGAAGACGCTCCGGCCGGCAGCTGGCGCCTGCTGTGGAGCGGCTTCACCCGCTGCCTCCGGGAGGAGTTTGCGGCCCAGCGGGCTGCCTCTGCCGCGGAAAAGTCCAGCCCGGAGCCGGCTGACCGGCAGGAGCGGCCAGCGCCCGGAGAGGACGCCGCTGCGGCGGATCCCACCCGGGTGTACCAGCGGGTCTGCTGCGTGGAGTGCGGGCAGTCCTTCGACATCACCGTGGGGGAGTCCCTGTACTTCCACCAGCATCACCTGAACCTTCCCAGACGGTGCCCTGCCTGCAGAAGGCAGCGGAGGATGGAGCGGGCAGGGCTGACCCTCGGCGCGTGAGCGGGCAGCGGAGTGGAGGAATCCGCTCCTCAGGACAGCTGACGCAAAGCCGCCGGGGGGCCGCCCCGCCGCCGGGGGGTGGGGGGCGTCACCCGCCGTTTTTCCGGCGGGGGGGCCGGGAAGGCCGGGGGCCAGCCGGGGTTGGGGG
>CAMMCS010000035.1 GCA_946494635.1 uncultured Oscillibacter sp.
CGGCCCGCCGGATGCCGGCGGCCTTGCCGTCGGCGGCATAGCGGTCCAGGCCCTCCGCCAGGCGCCAGACCTCCCGGATCTGGTACCACAGGCCCGCGGGCAGGATGGTCTTCACTGCCTCGAACAACGTGCAGAAGTACCGCTGCCGCAGCCACAGCGCCATGGAAATACCGTCGCTGTCCAGCACCGGCGCACGATCCAGAACCGTCAGCAGGGGCTTGAGGCCCTGAACCTTCTCCCCGACGCCGCGGGCCAGGACGATGCCCTCGCTGGTGCGGTTGCCTTTTCCGAAGGGCACGGTGACCCGCACACCTGGCACCGCCGTCTCCAGCAGCTCCGGGGGGATCAGATAATCATAGGGCTTGTCAATGGAATAGGGCGCGGCGCCCACCGCGACTTTTACAATCTCAGCGGTTTCCATGCCTCGCCCTCCCATCTGCTTCTTATGCCTGCTCCTCCGGCAGCACATCCTCCGGCTCCTCGATGGTCAGATCCATCCGCCGGGCGTCCAGCTTGCCGTCCGCCACCTCCTGGATGGCCAGGGTGACGGGCTTCTCCGTCAGGTGCTCGCCGGTGTCCTCCGCCTCCTGGGCGATCTGCCGGGCCCGGCGGGCCACCACGTCCACCAGCATATAACGGTTTGGAATATAGCTGGTCAGCTTGTTCATTGCGGGATAGAGCATCATAATGGATCAACTTCCTATCTGCCTTTCGGCGAAATTTTTTGTATGGAACAGAATCTATCGTCACGAAGGGGCGGGACACTCAGCGGCCGCTGATAATCTCCATCCGCTCCTGGGGCTTGCAGTGTTCCGCCGTCATAATGGCGTTCAGCTCCCCCACCGCGTTCTCCACGGTATCGTTGATGACAAAGTAATCATAGGTATGGGCTGTCTGGAACTCCACCTTGGCCCGCAGCAGCCGCTTCTGGATCTTCTCCGGGCTGTCGGTGCCCCGCTCCGTCAGGCGGCGCTCCAGCTCCGTCCAGCTGGGCGGGGCAATGAAGATCCGCACTGTGTCCGGCCGTTTGCTGGATACCTGGATGGCGCCCTGGATCTCAATGTCCAGGATCACATCCTTGCCGGCCTCCATGGCGTCGTCCACAAATTTCTTTGGGGTGCCGTAGAAATTCCCCACATATTCCGCATACTCCAAAAACTGGTCTCTTGCGATCCAATCCCGAAAGGTGTCCACATCCAAAAAGTGATAGTGGACCCCGTCCACCTCGCCGGGACGAGGGTCCCGGGTGGTGGCGGACACGGAAAAGTACAGGTTCGGCCGGGACTCCAGCAGGGCCTTGAGCACGGTGCTCTTTCCCACGCCGGAGGGACCGGAAATCACGAAAGTCCTCCCTTTTCTCATAAACACACACTCCTATTTCTCGTTCTCTCTCTCTTCTTTCGGCGCAAACCGTTCCGTCGGCAGGGCCGACAGCACCACATGGTCGCTGTCCATGATGAAGATGGACGCGGTTTTTCGGCCGTAGGTGGCGTCAATCAACATTCCCCGCTCCCGGGACTCCTGGATCATCCGCTTGATGGGGGCCGAATCCGGCCCAACCACTGCCACCAGCCGGTCGGCGGAAATCAAATTGCCGAACCCGATGTTGATGAGCTTCATCTTCCCTCACTCCACATTCTGGACCTGCTCCCGCATCTTCTCCACTTCCGCCTTCAGCCCCACCACCACGTTGGCGATATCCACGTCGTTGCACTTGGAGCCGATGGTGTTGGACTCCCGATTGACCTCCTGGATCAAAAAGTCCATCTTCCGGCCCATGGGCTCGTCACTCTCCAGCATGGTCCGCAGCTGGGCCACATGGCTGCGCAGACGGACAGTCTCCTCATCCACAGCCACCTTGTCGGCGTAGATGGCAGCCTCCATCAAAATCCGCTGGGGGTCGATGGTGGTGCTCTGCAGCACCTCCTCCATCCGGGCGGTGAGCTTGGCGCGGTACTCCGCCACCGTCTCCGGCGACCGTGCCTCCACCGTTCCGGTATAGGCCTCGATGGCGTCCAGCCGGCCGGCGATATCCTCCGCCAGCTTTTTCCCCTCCACAGCCCGCATGGCATTGTACGCGGCCAGCGCCTCGTCCAAGACCGCGCAGAGATCCGCGCTGACGGCCTCCAGATCCTCGTCCTCCTTGGTGACGGTGAGGACATCCGGAAACCGGGCCAGCGCCTCCGGCGTCAGCTTCCAGGCCGTGGGACCGCAAAGCTCAGCAAGCTCTTCCAGGGCGGCGGCATACTGAGCCGCCAGCTCCCGGTTCACAGCCACCTTGGCCACATCCGCGGCGGTGGCGTCTACGGTGATGAACACATCCACCTTTCCCCGGGACACCGCCTGCTGGACATGCTTTTTCACCGCATCCTCGGCAAAGGCGTACATCCGGGGCATTTTCACGGTACAGTCCAGGTACCGGTTGTTCACCGACCGGACCTCCACGGTGATATCCCGCTTATGGAGCTCCTGCCTGGCCCGGCCGTAGCCGGTCATGCTTTTGATCATTTCCTTCAACTTCCTCTCTATTCCATCAGCAGCAGAGCCACCAGTATCCCCCGCCGCCGCTGCACAACGCCCACAGGCAGCACGCGGTGGCGCAGGGGTTGCCGCTGCACAATGTACCGAAGGATCCGCCGGGGTGATAGGGCTGCTCTCCCGCCCCCTCCATGTAGTCCAGCGCCTGCTGGTACTCGGCGTTGCCGGGATCCATCTGGACGGCGGTGCGGTAATAGCGGAGGGCCTCATCCATCCAGCCCCGGCGGTAGCACACGACGCCCTTTAGGAAATTCCACTCCGCATTGTGGTCAGAGTAGTTGGCCAGCAGCGCCTCCGCCCGGCTGATGTTGCCGGTGTTGATGGCCATGCGGACCTGCTGCAGCACAGAGCTCTGGCCGCTGTAGCTCCGGGAGCCGCTGTACCCGCCATAGCCGCCATAGGAGGCTCCCCCGTAGGAGGCTCCGCCGTAATAGGAGCCGCTCCCGCCCCGCCTGCCGGAGGCACGCTCCTTGGTGATCTGCTCGTAGGCGGCGTTGATCTCCTTCATCTTCTCCTGGGCCAGATCCTCCAGGGGATTGTCATGGTAGTTGTCCGGATGGTATTTCCGGGCCAGCTCCCGATATGCTTTTTTGATCTCCTCGTCGGAGGCGGTCTCCGGCACGCCTAGGATCTTATAGGGATCGTTCATGTGGTTTCCTCAGCCTTCTTGTGTTTCTCTCTGTATTCCCGGGGAGACATCTTGCGGAAGGTCCCCTCCAGCACTGCCCGGCCCACGGCGAACAGCCCGGTGTAGATCGTGCGCTCCAGCAGGGGCTGCCAGCAGCCGAAATCCCACAGCTCAAAGGCCGTGGCGATCATATGGATGGACTGGTCCAGGGTCCTGGCAAAGGCCAGGCGGCTCTCCTCCGTCCATACGCCGTTCCGGAGCCCGTAGCGCAGGGCCACGGGGTTATAATTCCCGGAGGCGGCGTCTTTCATAAGGTCATCCGCCGCATCCACCAGGTATACCCATCGGCCCAAATGGTAGAGCATCTGCTCCAGCACCCGCCGCCGGACCGGGTCAGCCGCGGAGGAGGCCGCGCTCTGCAGGATCCGGGCGAAAGTGTCCGCCGCGGCGTCCATGGAGGGGCAGTTCTCCGCCTCCAGGGCGGCAAGCTCCCGCAGGCGCTCCCGCACCTGGGCGTCAAAATCCGGCCGCAGGGCGGCTGCCTTTCGATAGGCGCTTCCCAGGGCTCCGGCGGCGGCGCGATAGCCCGTCCCCTTCCAGAAGCCATGATCCGCCACCCCGTCCCGCAGCTGCCAGTAGGCAAGGATCACGCTCTCATCCGCCGCCAGCTCCAGCGCCGGCGAGGGGGGCAGATAGTCCCGCTGACGGAAAGGGCTGGAAACGCACCGGCCGGACCGGGGCGGTTCTTCCGTCCGCTCTGAGAGCAGGACCGCCAGGCAGGTGAAGTCGTAGTTCAGGATCATCCGGGCCGCAGGGCCGTACCGCGCCCCCAGGGTGTGGCACAGTCCGCAGTAGATCCGGCGGAACCGGTCTGCCTCCTCCTGGGGCAGCGCCTCCAGCGGCGGCAGCACATAGCCGAACACGCCTTAAAACACCCGCGTGATGGTGAACGCCAGCCCGCCCTGGGCCCGCAGCCGCCGGTCATAGAGGATCGCAAACACGATACCCAGCACAAAGCCCGCCACCGCCACACCGTACTGCACGCCCACGCTGGCCGTCAGCAGGGAGGTAATCACATACCCCGCCAGGAACAGCACCACCGGGATCAGGTACACCAGCGCCACAATCCGCAGCATTTTTTTCGTGCTGCTCTCCACCACCACCTTCTGCCCGGGCCGGGCGCCGATGGGGTTCGCCGCCCGGGCCTTCACCGCCGCGCCGGAGACGCCGCAGCCGGCGCACTCCTCGCAGTCGTGTCCGCAGGCAGACTTCCGGGGCACGGAGATCTCTGCGTGGTCCGCGTCCAAAATCCGTTCCACTGTCGCAATCTGTGTCATGTTGTCTCGTCTCCTGTATCTGGGTTCTCGCCGGAGGGCTCCGCCGGCGTGTCAGGCTCCTCCGGCTCATCCGGCACCACCACGGTCGGCATCTCCGAGATAGTGACCCGCACCTGGTAGGTGCCGGATACGCCTACGTCGTGACCGTTGACCGTCACCTCCGCGGGGACGGTATAGGTGCCGGCCGCGGAGCCGAAGCTGGCTAGATCCACGGTAACCTGAATGTCATCCGGCTCCACAGCGGCCACATCCTCCGCCGTGCCGAAAAGCAGCACCACCAGCTGGGCCGTCTGGATGGTCACATGGCGTCCCTCCGGCTCATTGACAAGGCGGAAATTGGTAGTGGCTGCGGACGTACGCAGCATGTCTCGGAAGGAGATGCGCAGCGTGGCCCGGGTGACGCCGCTGAGGTTCTCGCATCCCTCCGGAATGGGGATGGCATAGCTGTAGTTGGTGGTGGTTCCCAGATCCGCCAGAACAAACTCGTCCAGCACGATGCTGTCCATATCGTTCAGCACCTCCGCCGGGCCGGATACCAGGATGGTGGACGGCTCGATTTCCCAGTCCACATTGGACTGCCGGGCGCCGGGAGACTCCACAAAGTCCATGGTCAGCTGCAGCTCTTTCGTCACATATACCGGCAGTGTTACCTGAATGATATCCTCAGAGGCCTGAAGGCTGGTGTCCTCCAGCAGCTGGTCATTGGCGTCATAAAACTGCACCGGCAGCTCTGCTGTGACGGCGGAGGTGGCTCCGTCGCCCAGGTCCAGGTTCACCTTCACATAGCTGACGGCATCCACATCGGCCTGGTCACCCCGCACCTCGATCTCCGTGGGGGATATCTGCAGCTCGCCGGCGGAATAGCCCTCCGCCACATTGCCGGTGATCTCACAGCGGACATCCACCGTCTTGTGGTACAGCTCCGCCACGTTGATGGTGATGGTGGACGGATCCTGCCGGACACGGGTGATGTTGCTGTTGCCAAAATAGGAGTAGGTGTAGCTGGTGATGACCGAGGAGACCGTCTGCTCACCCGTCCGGGTCACGTCGGAGAGGTTCGCCGTCACCCGGATATAGTCGCTGTCCAGCAGGGCCAGATCCCAGTGGGAGCCCCGCAGCTGCAGGTCCACCGTGGTGTCCGTCCCCTCCTCCAGCAGCATCATGCCACGGCCGGTGAGCACCGACTCGCCCGTATAGGTGATGGGAATGTCCCGAAACCACTTGGTGTACAGGACCGGGGAGCCGTCCGTACCATAGTTGTCGGCAAAAATCCACATCACAATGGCTGTCAGAACACACAGGGCGATATAAAGCGCCTTCTGCTTGCCGTTACTTGTCATCTTTGTCGCCTCCCGCGCTCCCGGCCCGCAGCAGGTTCGCCAGGCTGAATCTGGGCTTGTCCGTCCCGGCCTGATCCTGCGGAATCAGCTCGTTCCGCAGGATGTTGGTCAGCGTCTCCGGCTTCAGATGCCGCTTGAGCATCCCGCCGATGGCCACGGAGATGGATCCCGTCTCCTCAGAGACGATCACCACCACCGCGTCGGAGTTCTCGCTCATGCCGATGCCCGCCCGGTGCCGCATCCCCAGGTCCCGGGAGAGGTTCACGTTCTTGCTGAGGGGCAGCATGCACCCGGCGCCCAGCACCCGCCCATTCCGGACAATGACGGCGCCGTCATGCATGGGGGCCTTCACGAAAAAGATGTTCTTCAGCAGCTCGCTGGACACCGCCGCATCCAGCACCGTGCCGCTGCGGACCATGTCGTCCAGCACGTTTTCCCGCTCAAACACGATCAGGGCGCCGGTGCGGGACTGGGACATCTCCGTGCAGGCCAGCACCGTCTGGTCGATGGCCTGCTCCAGCTCCGTGCCGGTCTCCGTTCTGGAAAAGAGGGCGATAAAGCGCCGGCTGCCCACCTCCTCCAGGATCCGCCGGATCTCCGGCTGGAAGAGGATCACCAGCGCCAGCACGCCCCAGTTGACCAGGGAGCGCATGATGAAGGTGATGCTTCGCATCTCCAGGACAAAGGACAGCATCAGCGCCGCCAGAAACACCAGCACGCCCTTGAGAAGGCTGGCCGCCCGGGTGCTCTTCATCAGGATCAGGATTTTATAAAATACAAAGGCCACGATCGCCATGTCCAGGATGTCCCGGACCCGCAGCATCATCAGATACCGGCCGATGGTGCCGGGAAGTGTGGCAATCGTCAGCACATCGCTCATATCCATTTGGACGTCATCATCCCTTTCAGGCCATGAATATATAGATTATATAAAATTTGCCTGTAGAATGCAAGGTAAACCGGGCTAAAATTCACGGTCTGTTCAGAAAGTCATCGGAAGATCGCGCCCATAGCCCCGAGGAACCGACCGATCTCCTCTCGGGTGTTCCAATGGGACAGGCTCACCCGCACCGTTCCGGTTTCCAGCGTCCCCGCGGAGCGGTGGGCCAGCGGCGCGCAGTGGAGCCCTGCCCGCACCGCGATCCCGCGGTCCGCCAGGGCGGCCCCAAGCGTTTCCGGGTCCATTTTTTCAGGCACCAGGGAAAGGACCCCCACCTGTGCCTTCAGATCCGGCCGGGCGTATACCCGGATCCCGGGCACCCGCCGCAGGCCCTCCGCCGCCAGCAGCGTCAGCCGCCGTTCCTCCTGGCAGATGGCCTCCGGCCCGACCTTCCGGACAAACCGGACGCCCGCCAGCAGCCCCGCGATGCCAGGCATATTGTGGGTGCCTGCCTCCAGCCGGTCCGGCAGGAAGTCCGGCATAGCCTGCTCCAGGGACTGGCTGCCGGTCCCCCCCTCCAGCACTGTGCGAACAGGGGCGTCCCTTCCGCAGATCAGCACGCCGGTGCCCTGGGGGCCGTACAGGCCCTTGTGGCCCGGCATGGCGATGAAGGCCGCCCCCAGGGCCTTCATGTCCAGGGTCAGCAGCCCCGCGGACTGAGAGGCGTCAATGATGAAGGGCACGCCTCTGTCCCGGCAGAGGGCCGCGATCTCCTCCACCGGCTGGACAAAGCCGAACACATTGGACACATGGTTGCAGATCACCGCGTCCGTGCCGGGGACGATCAGGCGGTCAAAGGCCTCCGTCACCGCCGCCCGCTGGAACAGGGGCGCGGCTGCGACAGACACCTGCGCCCCCAGGGCCGCCAGCGGGCGGGTGACGGCATTGTGCTCATAGCCGGAGACCACCGCCCGTCCCCCGGGGGGCACCAGGCTCTTGATGGCGATGTTCAGGGCATGGGTGGCGTTCAGCGTGAATACCACCTGCTCCGGGCTCTCCGCATGATACAGCTCCGCCAGCTCCGTCCGGCAGTCGAGGGCGGCATCCGCCGCAGCCATAGCCGCCGGATATCCGCCCCGGCCGGGGGAACTCATGGTCGCCAGTGCCCGGTCCATAGCATTTGCCACGGACCTGGGCTTTTGAAACGTGGTGGCCGCGCTGTCAAGATAGATCACGTCGCCACCTCCTGGTAAAACCCCCGCTGGGACAGAAAGATCTGAACCGGGTCCAGCCCCTCCCGGTGCAGGGCGGTCAGGGCGGCGGGCAGATCCCCTTCCGCGATCCGGACGGCATAGGCGCAGCCCCGGTCCGTCAGGTCCCGGGGAGCACGGAAGATCCGGCTGCGGATCCCATGCCTGGCCAGCGCCCGCTGCATCCGCTGGGCAAAGGTCACCGAACGGGCTATCATCAAATAGTGCTCCACGAACACTCCTCCTCTCTACCCACATTGTATGGGCAAAGAGGCCGGGGGTGCGCGGGCTGCGGCCTTCCCGGCGGGACAGAAGGGCGGTCGGCAGGCAGCCTTCGTGTCCTTCCGCGGGTCCGGCATGCCGAAGAGGATTCTCGCCACGCTGTCCAGGTCTTCAGCGCTTTCAAAAAGCTCTGAAAGCTTTTGATTTCAAAGGCGCAGGACGCCCCTTCTGGGTTTGGCCGCCGCGTGGCCGCCCTATGGGGCAACCGCGCCCCGTTCTTCCCGTCGTCCACAGTCCGTGGCTTCCGGACAGCCTGAAGTGAGGACGCGCATTGTGCGCGTCCTCACTCCTCACAGCTTTTCCAGCAGGGCCACCGCGTGGGCCGCCATACCGGAGCCGTCCCCGGTAAAGCCCAGCCCCTCCTCTGTGGTGGCCTTCACGTTCACCCGGTCTGCCTCCACCCCCAGGGCGGCGGCAAGATTGGCCTCCATCTCCCGGCGGTAGGGGCCCACCTTGGGGGCCTGGGCCAGCAGGGTTGCGTCGATATTCACCACTGTCCAGCCTCCCTCTGCCAGCAGCCCCGCCACATGGCGCAGCAGCGCAAGACTGGAGATCCCGGCATAGCGGGGATCGCTGTCCGGAAACAGCCTGCCGATGTCCCCCAGCCTGGCGGCGCCGCAGAGGGCGTCCATCACCGCGTGGGTCAGCACGTCCGCGTCGGAGTGGCCCAGCAGGCCCCTCTCCCAGGGGATTTCCACGCCGCCCAGCACCAGCCGCCGGCCCTCCGTCAGCCTGTGGACGTCATACCCGTGTCCGATCCGCAGATTTGTCATACAGGATCCTCTCTTCTTTCCAGAATCGCCTCCGCCAGAAGCAGATCCACCGGGGTGGTGATCTTCAGGTTCTCCTCGTCTCCCTCCACCAGATAAACCCGCTTGCCCAGCCGCTCCACAGCGGAGCAGTCATCCGTCACGGGGATGCCTCCCTCGACAGCCGCTTGGAGGGCCGCCTTCAGGAGGCTGCTCTCAAAAATCTGGGGTGTCTGCACCGCCCGCAGGATATCCCGGTTCAGCGTCTCAGCCACAGTTCCATCCCCGCGGACAGTTTTGACCGTGTCCTTCACCGGCACCGCCGGCGCGGCAGCCCCGGTCCTGGCCGCTGCCTCCGCCACCGCATCAATGAGCTCCGGCGTCACCAGGGGCCTGGCGCCGTCCTGAACCGCCAGCAGCTCCGCGTCCTCCCGGGCCTCCAACGCCGCCAGCAGCACGGAGTGGGCCCGGCTCTCCCCGCCCCGGACCACCTTTGCGCATTTGGAGATTCCATATGTACGGCAAAGCCGGGAGATTTCCACCAGATCCTCCTCCCGGGCGGCCACAACGATCTCGTCCACCCGCCTGGCCTGCTGAAGGGCCGTCAGCGTCCGTATCAGGACAGGTGTCCCGTCCAGGGGCTGGAGCAGCTTGTTGATCCCGCCCATGCGGGTGGAGGAGCCCGCCGCCGCCACCAGTGCGGTACAGCGGGGGCGCTGCGCCTCCCGGAATTTTTTGAAAAAGGCCATGTGAATCCTCCCTGGTGAATTTCCCCGTAAACAGCGCAATGTCCGCGGGCCGAAGCCCGCGAACACCGTGTTTCAGCTCTTTTCTTCCGGCGCCTGGAGCATCGCCTGCTCCACCCGGTCCTCGACCTCCTGATACCCCCGGTCCTCGGCCAAAACCAGCTCGGAGAGCAGGATCTGCCGGGCGGTGTGGAGCATTTTCCGCTCTCCGTTGGACAGCCCCCGGCGGCGATCCCGGTACATCAGCCCCTTGACCACCCGGGCTACCTCATACAGATCCCCGCTCTTCAGGCGGACCATGTTCTCCCGGTATCGCTTGTTCCAGTTGGTGTTCTCCTCCACCGCCATGGCCGGAATGGCGTCGATCAGGGCCTCCGCCTCCGGCTGCCGGATCACAGCCCGGATCCCAATGGCATGGCTGTTGGCGGTGGGAATCTTCAGCACCAGCCCGCCCACCGGCATTTTGAACACATAATAATCCTGTGTACTTCCCGCGACCTTCTCCCGGACGATGGCGTCGATCACGCCCGCCCCATGCATTGGATGAACCACCAGATCCCCAACGCTGAACATGGTAAACTCCTTCCACTTCCGCCGTGCGGTGACCGGCCACCGTTCAATCTCCACTTTTTCAACTTTCCATTCTTTATTATACCGGCTTTTTTACTGGTTTACAAGGGAAATTTGAAATTTTTTTACTATTTTTGCATGGGAGAGGGAGTAAAAAACGGGGGCGGCGTCACCGCCGCCCCCGCCGGACACAGGGTTACTGCCTCACCGCTTGTTGGAACGGCGCCAAATATGCATCTTTTCCGCCGCGGCAATCAGCTCCTCCCGGAACTGGGGATGGGCAATGGCGATCAGGCCCTCGGCCCGCTCCCAGGTGGTCTTGCCCTTGGCGTTGAACTTGCCGTACTCCGTCACCAGATAGTGGAGGTTGGTGCGGGTGGCGGTGACCACAGACCCCTCCAGCAGCGTGGGGCGGATCCGGGACTTCAGCTGGCCTGTCTTCTTGTCCATCACGGTGGAGGAGCAGCAGATAAAGCTCTTTCCGCCCTTGGAGAGATAGGCGCCCATGACAAAATCCTGCTGGCCGCCGGATCCGGAGATATGGCGGGTTCCGGAGGACTCGGAGGAAACCTGTCCGTACAGGTCGATGTCTACCGCGCCGTTGATGGAAATGAAGTTGTCGATCTGAGAGACGCGGTTGATGTCATTGGCGTAGCTGACCGGAACGCCCATGCACTCGGGATTGTTGTTCAGGAAATCATAGAGCTTCTGGGTGCCGGCGGCGAAGGCATAGGTCTGCCGTCCCCGGTCAAAGGGCTTTTTCAGGCCGGTGATGCGGCCAGCCAGGGACATGTCCACAAATGCGTCCACATACATCTCCGTATGCACGCCCAGATCCTTCAGATCGCTTTCGGCAATCATCTTGCCGATGGCATTGGGTACCGAGCCGATCCCCAGCTGCAGGCAGGCACCGTTGGGGATCTCCTCCACCACCAGCTTGGCGATGGCCAGATCCACCGGGTCCGTGACGGCCTCTCCGCCGCCCATGGGGAGAATGGCGGGGTTATCGCCTTCCACTACCATATCCACATCGTCAATGTGGATGCAGTTGCCGAAGCCGCCCAGGCAGACAGGCATATTGCGGTTGACCTCCACAATGACGGTTCTCGCCATCTCGCAGGCGGCCTTCAGGTGGGAGATGGACGGGCCGAAGTTGAACCAGCCGTGCTGATCCATGGGTGCCACCTGGATCATCACCACATCCACTGCCGCATTGCCGGAAAGGTAATAGCTCGGCAGCTCGGAATACCGGATGGGCAGGTAAAATGCCAGGCCCTCGTTCACCATCTTCCGCTCAATGCCGCTCATATGGGCGGAGTTCCAGCTGAAGTGGCTGCCTGCGTCCGGGATGCTGAAGATAGCAGGGCGCCTGAGCAGAACACCGCCGCGAACCTTCACGTCCGTCAGCTCATCCGCCCGGCGGGCCAGGGCCTGGTCCAGTACGTCCGGCGTATCCGTACACCAGCCGTAATCCACCCAGTCACCGGACTTGACGGCCTTGACCGCCTCGTCCGCTGTGGTCAGCTTCTGCCTGTAGACTTCCTGGAAGTTCATGGGTTCGTCCTCCTGTATTTCGATTTGCTGTATGATGACACAAGCGTTGTATTACATTGCATTGTCAAGATTATAACATACGCTTTTCGGAAAAGCAATCGCAAACCCTGAGAAATCGCAAAAAATTCCAGAATCTGAGGAAGTGCCAAAATTGGAGGCGCGGCAACCCGTCTGGGTGAGCCTGCACAACAAAAAAGCCAGGCCCCACAGGGGACCTGGCTTTTTTATATGATATGCGCAAACGCAGACTGGGCTGCAGGAGCTTACTCCTCGTCGGCGTCCTCCGCCGGCTCTTCCTCCTCCGGAGCGGCCAGCAGGGCGCGGATAGACAGGGAGATCTTTTTCTTCTCCTCGTCAACAGCCGTGATCTTGGCATCCACGATCTGGCCCTCGGACAGGACGTCCTCCGGCTTGTCGATGCGCCGGTCTGCGATCTGGGAAATGTGGATCAGGCCGTCCACGCCGGGGACAACCTCAGCGAAGGCGCCGAAGGTCATCAGCTTGACAATGCGGACGGAGGCCACGTCGCCCACCTGATACTTGTCCATGAACACCTGCCAGGGATCGATGCTGTGATCCTTGACGCCCAGGGAGATCTTCTTCTTTTCCGGGTCGAAGGAGATGACATACACCTCCAGGGTGTCGCCCACCTTGCAGACCTCGGCAGGGGTCTTGATCCGGCTCCAGCTGAGCTCGGAGATATGTACCATGCCGTCCACGCCGCCGATGTCCACGAACACGCCGTAGCTGGTCATGGACTTGACGGTGCCGGTGTAGTGCTTGCCCACCTCAATGTTGGCCCACACCTCGGCCTGAGCGGCCTTCCGGGCCTCATCAGCCACGGAGCGGATGGAACCCACCACGCGCCGGCGGGCGCGGTTGACCTCGGTAATGCGCAGCTGGACCTTCTGGCCCTTCATGGCGGACAGATCCGCGCCGCGGGGCTGGCCGCTCTGAGAGGCGGGGACGAACACCCGCACACCCTTGACGGACACCACGATGCCGCCCTTGTTCTCCTCTGTCACAGTGCCTTCGAGGATGGTCTTATCCTCAACGGCCTGCTCAATATTCTCCCAGACCTTGGCGGCGTCCAGACGCTTCTTGGACAGCTCCGCATAACCCTCCACGTCGTTGACCCGAACCACATAGGTCTCGATCTGATCGCCCACATGGACAAGATCCTCCGCCTTGACGCTGGGATCGTCGCTCAGCTCGCTGAGCTTGATGTAGGCCGCCTGCTTGGCGCCCAC
>CAMMCS010000036.1 GCA_946494635.1 uncultured Oscillibacter sp.
TATGGCCCTGTTTCATATCCCGTTTGCTTGTTTTCCTAATATATATTGCCCATATACCTCTACATAAAAGAACCGTCCCGCTGTCTGGCGGGACGGTTCTTTTTCTGCCTCCGGTCCTGCTGTCTCTCCGTCCTCTTCCGGAAAACGCACAGCTCCCTCTGAAAGCTTCATAACCATGTTGCATAGGATAAACGAATTTTTTATCTGTTTATCTACATTATTTACAAAATCTTTATAAATATGAATAAATTATTTACAACTCCTTTTCGAAGTGCTATGATAATGCCAGAATCCGCCCGGGCGACCGGGCAAAAAGGAGTGTGTGTTTTCCATGGCAACCTTTATCATCGGCCTTGTGATTCTTTTCGTCGGCGCTGCCATCTATGGCAAGTTCTGCGAAAAGGTCTTCGGCCCCGACGACCGGGAGACGCCCGCCTATTCCAAGCAGGATGGCGTGGACTATGTCCCCATGCGTTGTTGGAAAAACAGCCTGATCAACCTGCTGAACATCGCAGGCACAGGCCCCATCCTCGGACCCATCCAGGGCATCCTGTTCGGGCCCATCGCGTTCATTACCATTCCCATCGGCAACGTCATCGGCGGCGCCATGCACGACTATTTCTCCGGCATGATCTGCCTGCGTGACGGCGGCACCCAGATGCCCACCATGATCCGCAAGTACTCCAACAAGGGCATCTTCACGGTCTACAACATCTTCCTGTGCGTGCTGCTGCTGCTGGTGGGCGCCGTGTTCGTGTACACCCCCGGCGACATCGCTGCCACTCAGGTCTTCGGCTTCTCTGGCCAGGCCACTGATTACACCACCTGGATCATCTATGGCGTTATCTTCGTCTACTACCTGATCGCCACCGTGTTCCCCATCGACGCCATCATCGGCCGGATCTATCCCATCTTCGGCGCGATCCTGATGTTCTCCGCCGTCGGCGTGTTCATCGGCATCTTCGCCCACAACTATCCCCTGCTGAACGTGTGGGATACCTGGACCAGCGAGTATTTCGACTATGGCACCTACTTCGCTAACGGCCACTTCTTCCCCGTGTTCTTCGTCACCGTGGCCTGCGGCATCCTCTCTGGCTTCCACTCCACCCAGACCGCTATCATCACCCGTACCATGAAGAGCGAGCGGCAGGGCCGCACCACCTTCTACTGGATGATGATTCTGGAAGGCTTCATCGCCATGGTTTGGGCTGCCGGCGCCATGGGCGTCTACAACCTGGGCCTGCAGGAGGCCAATGCCTCCCTCGCCACCGCCACCATCGGCGTGGTCTGCAAGGACATCCTCGGGCCTATCGGCGGCATCATCGCTCTGCTGGGCGTCATCGTTCTGCCCGTCACCTCCGGCGATACCGCTCTGCGCGCCCTGCGTCTGACCCTGTCTGAGTCCTTCAAGCTGGATCAGTCCACCAATGCCAAGCGTCTGACCCTGGCTGCTCCCGTGTTCGTTCTGGTGGCTGCCATCATCGTGTGGGCCAAGTTCAACAGCGAGGGCTTCAACATCCTGTGGCGTTACTTCGCATGGTCCAACCAGACCCTGTCCCTGTTCGCCTTCCTGGCCATCTCTATCTGGATGTTTGAGAACGGCAAGAAGAAGTTCGTGTGGGTGCCTCTGATTCCCGGTGTCTTCTACACCTTCATCTGCGCCAGCTTCATCTCCAACGCCACCATCGGCTTCAACCTGCCCTGGAGCATTGCTTATCCCATCGGCATTGTCGCCGCCGTGGTCTATGCGGTTCTCATTCTCTGGTATGGCAACAAGCGTTCCAGCCGTCTGAAGACGGTCTGATCTGTGTGTCTGTCCCTTTACCTTTTCTGACAAACGGCCGTCCCACGGATGTGGGACGGCCATTTGTCGTAAATCGCGGGATTCCCTTGTGTACGATTTTCTCCGGGAGTGCCGGGCAGTGCTTCTGTTGTTCCCGGGGGCTTTTCCGCGGAGTACGCGGCAATGTCCCAAACGGGATCCGGCCGGAAGGGGGGAATGTTTCCCTTCCGGCCGGATCCCTGTCTGTTTCCCGCAGTCTTTCTCAGACAACCGTGCTCCCGCAGCCTCGTCCGGTACTCCGGGGTCTCTCCGGCAAAGCGCGCTGCCCGCTTCAGATATCCCGGTTCCCGGTCAATTACAGCAGCATGTACAGCAGCAGGACGATGAGCCCGCAGCCTGTCAGCATCAGGTCAAAGGAGAATGTCTCGCCCAGCAGGAACCGCCTGGGCTTTCGGTCATAGGTGCCGAAGGTCTCATCGTGCTTGGGGACGAAGATGCCCGGTGCCTTGGTAAAGAGGATCTTCTCCCCCAGCATCACCAGCCAGTCGCCCAGCGACGCTGCCGTCCTGGCGCCCAGTGCTCCCGCAAAGGCCAGCGCCGACAGGGCGGGGCGGTATACCGCCTCCTCCAGATCCAGGCGCCTGGGCCACCGGTCCTGGTACACCGCCCCCTCCGGCCCCCGCTCCATCAACAGCATGCGGACCACCAGCAGGTACACGGCAGCGCCGATCCCAAGGGAGATCAGCGCCCCCTGCAGATTGACCCAGGAGAAATAGTGGACACTGTGGCCCGGATCTGCCATCAGGAACCCGGAGGCCCACTGCGCCAGCGGTTCCATGGTCCAGTTGGGTGTCAGTCCCAGCAGAAGCAGCAGGCTGGCACCGCAGGACAGCGCCGTCAGCGTCCCCCTGGAGAGGTAGCTCTGCAGCGGCAGGCGCTGGCCCGCCGCCCGGCTGGATACAAAAATGGCCACAAACAGCTTTGTCATGTACGCCGCAGTCAGTCCCCCGGCAATGAGGAACAGCCGTTCCACCATGGGAAACCAGCCGGGATCTGCCCCGGCGTGCTCCAGCAGGTGAATATACTCCACAATGCTCTCGTGAAGCAGGGTCTTGCTGACATAGCCGGAGAAACCCGGCACCCCGGCAATGGAAGCGCCGCCGATGAAAAAGAGGATTTTCAGTACCGGCTTGTTCCGGCCCCAGCCCCGGATCTCATTGAGGTTCAGGGAGTGGGTCCCCACATAGATGACGCCCGCCGCCACAAACAGCACCAGCTTCACCAAGCTGTGATTGAGCATGTGAAGCACCGTCCCCCAGGCCGCCAGGGCGTTCTCTCCGCTTAAAAAGCCCTGCATCGCCGTTCCCACCAGGATAAAGCCGATCTGGGACATGGAGGAGCAGGCCAGCGTCCGCTTCAGATCAATGGAAAAGAGCGCCAGCACCGCTCCCAGCACCATGGTCACCACGCCCAGGGCCAGGACAACTGTGTTCCATGGGATCTCCGCCCAAAACAGATATCTGGACAGGATCAGGGCCCCAAAGACGCCGCTCTTTGTAAGAATACCCGACAGCAGCGCCGACGCTGGGGCCGGAGCCGCCGGATGGGCTTTTGGCAGCCAGATATGAAGGGGGAACATGCCTGCCTTGGCGCCGAATCCGGCCAAAGCCAATCCGCCCGCTGCATACAGCATTCCCCGTTTTCCCGCCGGCAGGGCGGATACTGCCGCCGGCAGATCCGCAAAAGCCAAGGTCCCCAGCAGGTGCTGCAGCAGCACCAGTCCCGCCAGCAGCGCCATACCGCCGATCACAGCCACCGCCAGATACGTCTGTCCTGCCCGGATGGCCTCCGGCGTCTCATTTTGCGCCACCCAGACGTAGGAGGTCATGGACATCATTTCAAAAAACACAAACAGGGTGAAAAAATCCGCCGCAAGGAAGACGCCCATCAGAGCCCCCAGCGTCATCAGCCAGAAAAGATAGAACCGGTTGCAGCCCTCTGCGGCGGCAAAATAATTGGGGCAGTTCAGGCCCGTGGCGGCCCATAGAAAGGCGCTCACCAGCGCCAGCAGGCTCCCCAGGCTCCCCGCCTGAAGGTGAAGGCCTATCCCGCACACGCCGGGCAGCTCCAGCGATGCATCCGGCCAAACCAGCACCAGCAGCAGTGTCAGCAGCAGCTCTGCCGCCGGCACGATCCGGATGAACAGGTTCCGATACCGCCGGTCTCTCCGCCGCAGGGGAAACACCCACACGGAGGCCAGGATCGGCAGAAGGATTAACAGCAGCAGCAAAATTTTCTCCATCTTTACAGCCCCCGCTCCAGCATCGCCTGCAGAAAGGCAATTATCGGGTCCGAAATCAGCGCCAGCGCCGCACCCGAGACAGTCAGCAGAACCAGCGGCAGCCACATGGCCCTGCCGGGGTCATGCACCTGGCTCAGCGCCGCCCTGTCAAACTCGCCCACCGGGAAGTAGGCCCGCACCACTATTGTCATCATGTACAGCGTGGTCAGCAGCGTGGACAGGATCAGGGCGCCGATCCCTACATAGGCCAGCGGATTCTCCGAGGCAACTGCCGCCTCTGAGATCATCCACTTGCCGGCAAAGCCCCCCAGCGGCGGCACGCCGATCAGGGCGAAGGAGGAGATCGTAAAGGTTGCGAACACCACCGGCATCGCCCGGCCGAAGCCCTCCAGCTCATAGACATATTCGCGCCCGCTCTTGAGGATGATCGCCCCGGCGCAGCAGAACATGGTGATCTTGATGAAAGCGTGATAGATCATGTGGGTCATCCCCCCAAGCATCCCCGCCGGCGTCATGAGCGTCAGGGAAAAGAGGATGTAGGAGAGATTACTGACCGTGGAAAAAGCCAGCCTCCGCTTCAGATGCGGGGTCCGCAGGGCTCTGGCCGAGCCATAGATAATGGTGACAATAGCCGCCGTCATTACGACGTGCTGTGCCCACGTCCCCCGAAGGAACTCCGCTCCAAAGCCATAGTAGATCAGCCGCAGCACCGCGAAGGCGCCGGCCTTCACCACCGCAACAGCGTGAAGCAGGGCGGATACCGGCGTGGGAGCCACTGATGCGTCTGGCAGCCAGCCGCACAGCGGGAACACCGCCGCCTTGACGCCAAACCCGAAAAACGCCGCCACAAAGGCGACCTCCAGCGCCTGCTCGTTCCCTGCGGCCAGGCCTGGATCCAGAATCCCCCCATAGGTAAAGTTCAGGTGCCCCACTCCGTAGTTGAGCAGAAACACAATGCCAATGAAGGCAAAGGCTGCGCCGGAGATGGAGTACACCAGATATTTCCGCCCGGCGTACCGGGCCTTTTCATCCATGGCATGCATCACCAGGGGCAGGGTTGTCAGCGTCAGCGCCTCATAGAAGAAGTACAGGGACAGGAAGTCCTCCGAATAGGCCACTCCCATCACCACGCCGCAGGCCATCAGCCAGAATGCGAAAAAACGGTTCTCATTTCCCTCATGGGACATATAGTCCAGGGCATACGCCGTCACCATGGGCCACAGCACCGATACGATTCCTCCGTACACCATGGCGGCCCCGTCGATCCGCAGTGAGATGGAAAACACCTCGTTGAAGCTCACCAGAATACAGGCCAGGTAGCTGTCTCCGCGCAGATAGGTCAGGACAATGCAGGAAAGTGACAGAGCCGAAGTCACCAATGAGGACACCATGACATATCTGCCCCGCGTTTTCCGGCCCTTGGGCTGCAGCACCAGCAGGCCCAGCCCCAGCAGGATGGGCAGCAAGATCGGCAATGTCAAAAAGCGGCTCAAATGCGCCCCTCCCTTCTGAATGTTCTCCCCCTCACGGGAAAAATCGGCCTGCCAGCAGGCCCAGCCAGCGGATCACGCCGCCAGGCAGCACGCCCAGCAGCAGCAATGCGGCGCAGAATCCGATCATGGGCCAGATCATCTGCGGCCCCACCTCCCGCCGCTCGGTAATGAAATCCCGTCCCGGAAAGAATCCCGCCGTCACCACCGGCAGCAGATAGCCTGCCGTCAGCAGCGCGGAGAGGATCAGCACCACCAGTCCGGCGATGCCAAAAGCCTGAACAGGGGCTTCCAGCCCGGCAGTGAGCAGATACCACTTGCTGACAAACCCCGCCAGCGGCGGAATCCCGATCAGGGAGAGAGCCGCCAGCGTGAAGCACCACATGGTCACCGGCATCCGCCGTCCGATTCCCCGCAGCTGATCCACCCTGGTGCAGTTGGTGGAGATGATGATGGCGCCTGCCGCCAGAAACAGGGTGTCCTTCGCCAGGGCATGAAATACCATCTGCAGCAGCGATGCCTGGACGCCCTCCGGCGTCAGCAGCATCAGCCCAAACAGCACATAGGAGACCTGGCTCACCGTGGAATAGGCCAGCCGGCGCTTCAGGAGCTTTTCCCGATATGCCAGCATGGAGCCGATAAACACCGTCATCAATGTCAGGGACAGCAGCACATACTGGGGCCAGCTCCCCGCCAGAAACTCCGGGCCGAACATATAGTAGGTCACCCGGATCACAGCCACCACACCGCCCTTGGTAATGACACCGGAGAGGACGGCGGAAGCCGGTGCCGGCGCCACCGGGTGCGCCGACGGCAGCCAGGACTGCATCGGCATCATGCCCGCTTTCGCGCCGAATCCCACGATCATCAGGCAGTAGGCCACCAGCAGCAGCGGCCGGTGCTCTGCCGCCCGGGAGAAATCCAGGGCGCCGCCCGGCTGAAAATCCGGAACCGCCAGATAATAGGCAATGAAAAAGTATCCCGCCAGCGCCATGCCTGCCCCAAACACCGAATACCCCAGATACTTGAAGCCCGCCCGCCGGGAAGCCGGGGTCGCGTCATGAAGCACCAGCGGCACCGTGATCAGGGACATGACCTCAAAGAACATGTACATGGTGACAAAATTGGCTGCCTGGGCCAGTCCCATCAGCACCCCCAGGGTCATGGTGTAAAACCCCATGAACTGGTTGCCGTGGCCTGCGTGGCGGATATAGGGCCGGGTAAATATCACCACCGGCGCCCAGATGCACACCGCAAGCACCATAAAGAACTTGGACAGCCAGTCGCTGTTCAGCACCAGTCCCAGATCTCCCTGGATGGTCAGCAGCCACAGCCGCTGGACGGGGGTGACGCAGTTTGCCAGCACCAGCACGCCGGTAACCACAATCAGCGTCACCACCAGCCAGTCCCGGTACTGTTCATTTTTCTGCCGGAACACAAAAATCCCGCCGACCAGCGGTACCAGGATGGGCAGCAGCAACAGCATGGGCGTTCTCCCTTACTTCAGCGTTTCAGATCAGCCGGACTCCCGCCTCCAGCACGTCTGTAATGGGGTGATAAAAGATGCCAAGTATAAAAACCGCCAAAATCAGCAGCAGACTCGCCGCGGCGAAAAAGCGGTCCGGCGCCAGGTCTTCCGCGTGTGTATCCCCCAGGATGGCAAGCTCATCCTCTGCCGGCGGCCGCACCCAGATGGCCAGCAGGGCGGGAACGTAGTACAGGGCGTTGAGCACCGTGGACAGCGCGATGGCCAGCAGCGTCAGGGCCGTCATCCCGGTGGGCAGCGCGGCATTGGCAAAATAGAACTTCGAGACGAAGCCGCCGAACAGCGGAATTCCGATCATAGACAGGGCCCCTACTGTGAAGCCCAGCCCCGCGCCCACGTCCCGATAGGCGCTGCCCCGCAGGTTCCGCAGGCTTTTGTGGTGCCCGCTGACGGCGGAGAGCCGCCCGGCGCAGAGGAACAGCAGCGGCTTGCAGCAGGCGTGGACCAGCACATGGAAGCAGGAGGCAATCAGGCCCTCTGTGGTTCCCAGGCCGATTCCCATGAAAATGTAGCCCACCTGCGCCACCGTTGAGTATGCCAGCATCCGCTTGATGTGGTTCTCCCGGATCGCGAACACAGAACCTGCCAGCATCCCCAGCAGCCCGAAAGCCAGAATCACATTGGCCGCGCCCAGCTCCGCCAGCAGCTCTACGGAGAACACCCGCAGGATCAGCACCAGCAGCAGTACGATGTACCCCTTCAGCACCAGCCCGGACAGAATGGCAGAGGAGGCGGTGGCCGCCCCGCCGTGGGCATCCGGCAGCCACAGATGGAACGGGAACATGGCACTCTTGACCCCAAGCCCCGCCACCATCAGCCCGACTGCCACGGTCAGGGGAATCCGATAGTCTCCGGAGAGCCGCAGCTCTGCCACCGCCTCCGCCAATGCGGGCATCAGCAGATGGCCGGTAACGCTGTTGAGCATGGTCAGGCCAATCAGGAACATGCCGGACCCCATCAGGCTCATGAACAGGTACCGGATCGCGGCCACCAGGTTTGGGCCGCTGTCCTTGGCCATCACCAGCGAGCAGGCTGCGATGGTGCTGATTTCAATAAAGACATATCCGGTAAATACATCATTGGTATAGGTCAGTGCCAGCAGGGACGCCTCCAGCATGTTGACCATGGTGAAATAGAGCCTCTGCTTTCCCGGCTTGAGCTCCTGAAACAGTTCCCGGCGCCCTCCTGCCAGGCAGGTGGCCATCACCAGGGAAAACGCGGAGGCCAGCAGGGCCTGCAGCGGCCCGCATTGGAGCGCGTTCCCATAGGGCGCCAGAAATCTTCCCATCGTGTAGGTAAAGCGCAGTCCCTCCAGATAGGTGTACTCCAGGACCCAGAGATGCATCGCCGCCGCCGCGGCGCAGACCCCGGTGGTAATCCAGTACGCGGTCCGCCCGCTGCGGACAGCCGCCGTCACAATGCCGGCCAGCAGCGCCAGGAAGATGGAGAGAAAGGGAAGATTCTCCACAAACGGCCGCATCAGTCGTCCTCCTTCTTGGCCAGCTCCAGCAGTTCCCGCAGCTCAATGGTCCCATAGCGGCGGTAAATCCGCTGGATCAGCGCCAGCGCAAAGGCCGTGATGGCCACGGATACCACAATCCCTGTCAGGGCCAGCCCGCTGGGAATCGGGTTGATATACAGGGGGTCGAAGCCCCGGTCCCCCACAATGGGGGCCACGCCGCCGTCAATATACCCAAGAGATGCCAGCAGCAGGAAAATGGCAGCATCCATGATATTGAACCCCAGCACCTTCCGCAGCAGATTCTGCTGCAGCATCAGGTTCGCGAAGCCGACGCCGAACAGGATGACCGCCGTTACGGCATATCGGTTCTGCAGAATATCCTCCAGCATTCCGGTCTCCGCCTCCTCTCAGATCCGCCCTCTGGAAAACAGGGCGTAAAAACCATAAATGGTACAGGCCACCACAAGGCCAACTGCCAGATCCAGCAGCAGAAACAGTCTCGTCAGATGATTCTGCAGGCCGTTGGCACCGATGAAGATGTAGGCGCCGTATAAAAGGCCATAGGCCAGCAGCCCGAAAGTCCGCACGGCGCTGTATTGCCGGCGGCTCAGCAGGCGCTGGGCGGACTCCGCCCCGAACGCCGCCGAAGTCAAAATCAATCCAGCCCCCAGCAGCGTTCCTCCGGAAAAGCCGCCGCCCGGCGTGGTCTCGCTGTGCAGCAGCATGTAGGCGGCAATCAGCAGCATGAACGGAATCAGGGGCCTGGCCGCCTGCTCCAGGATCAGATCCGCCCGCTCCTCCTCGGGCTCCTCCGTGTCTGCGTCGGCAGGTCTGTGCTCCTCCCGGGCCAGCAGGATCATCACCGCCGCCACCGCCAAAAACATCACGCAGCTCTCCCCAAAGGTGTCAAACCCCCGGTAGCCGACGATCATGGCTGTCACCGCATTCTCAGAGCCGGTCTCCTCCCGGCCGTGCTTCAAATACCGGTCTGACACCTCGTTGTTGATGGGGTTGTCTGCCTGGCCAAAGCCAGGCATGTTCATCACCGCGATCAGCAGCACCGCAACCATCACCAGGCAGATGACCGCCGCGGCTGCCGGGTACCAATTGAAAAATTTCTGAAGCCTGTCCCGGTCCTTTCGCTCAAACTCCTCCTCTGTCTGTCGGGCACGCCGGGGCGGACGCTGTTCCATGACGAACAGCGTCTGATCCTTGGGCTCCCGCTCCCCGTCCACCCAGGAAGTCAGCCGCCTGCGCAGATTCTTGTCTCTCCGGTCTTCATGCATCGCTGCGGTCCCTCAGCGCATGAATCCGCTTCAGCGTCAGCAGAAAGAGGATCCCCGTGACACCTGCCCCCACCGCTGCCTCCGTGATGGCCAGATCCGGGCTCTGCAGCAGCGCCCACAGCACCGCCATCAGCAGTGCCATGGTAATGTACACAATCACGGATGCCAGCAGCCTCCTGCACAGGGGGGCAGCAATGGCGCAGCCGATCACGCCGGCCAGCAGAATGTACTCCAGAACGATCATCTTGTCTCCGCCTCCTGTCTCTCTTCCCTCTCCGGGATGTCATCGGCCTCCATCCCCGCCAGAAGATGGCAGGCCACCGGCCCGGTTCTCCATAGGATCAGGAGCACCAGTATCGTCTTTCCCGCCGGCAGGGACCAGCCATGCAGCAGGGCCGTTCCGATCAGCAGGCTGAAAAGCCCCAGCGTGTCCGCCATGGCGGCGGCATGAACCCGGTCCAGGGCGCCGCGCAGCCGGAACAGCCCCAGCGCCGCAGAGAACAGGGCAAACACCCCGAAGGTCACAAGGGCCAGCCCGACTCCGGCCGCCAGTTGGTCAATCACGTCTTTTCCCTCCCGCTGTGTCAGGTTGTTCCGCCCTCCGACGGGGCATAAGGCGGGATGCCACCACAACCACCAGAAAGCTCAGCAG
This sequence comes from uncultured Oscillibacter sp., assembly GCA_946494635.1. Classification (GTDB taxonomy): domain Bacteria; phylum Bacillota; class Clostridia; order Oscillospirales; family Oscillospiraceae; genus Oscillibacter. The sequence continues at coordinate 10,522 of CAMMCS010000036.1, forward strand.
CGCCATCACCAGGGCTATATCCACCAGGAAGTCCTCCTCCAGCCGGAGAGACAGCAGGACCAGCTCGCCAATCCCAAGGGTGCTGGCCATCTTCACCGCTGTCATACGGTCTGCCGGCCGGGGGCCCAGCACGGCTCGAACCAAAACTGCCAAAATCAGCAGTGCCAGCACCAACGCCCCTGCCGCCAACACCCAGCGCCTTAGTTCTTCCATGAGGGATCCTCCATCTTCTTCAATTGCCGCCAGAGGGCGCCGTATTTCGGCCGCTTCGATAAATCCAGCATATGTACCAGCAGCCGGCCGTCCTCGGCCCGCACCGTGACCGCGTCCGCCGTTCGGGTCAGGGCATCCGCCAGCTGCGCCTGGCCGCGGTCAGTCTGCAGTTCCGTGCTCAGCCATATCAGCCCGGAGCTTTTGCCGCAGTGGCCCGCGTAAATCCGCCGCATCACCGCCAGCCCGCCCCGCAGCAGCATCGGGATCTGCCGCGCCGTACAGCAAACCGCCGTCAGAATCGCCGCCGGCTTCTCCGGCACAATACGCCGCCGGATTCCCAGGGACCGTCCGCAGGCCCAGGTAATCACCGCAGAGGCCGCCAGTCCCCACAGGCAGGTTGCGGCGCTCACGTCACCGGACAGCAGCAGCCATAGCAGAAACAGTGCCCAAAACATTTCCGCCTCTCCCTTCCATCAACCTATAAACAAAACAGACGCCAGGCAAGCGGTGTGGGTCCGTCCGCCTCTGGTGGATAGCACACGCTTGTTTGGCGTCATTGCAGTTTTCTTTTATTGTCTCTCCCCGCGTCCAGTGGCCGCGTTCCCTTCCCCTTTCACGCAGTTCCCATCTCTGACAGATGGGTTTCTTGCCGGTTCCCTAGTGGAAAGCGCCCCACTTTTAACATTATTTTAGCGTTTAAAGCCCGCTGTGTCAACTGCTGCAATCGTTTGCTCCGCTGCGGGGCGGCGAAAAAATGCACAAATCTTTCCGTCCAATTTCAGCGTTCTGACAAGCCGCCGGGGTCTTGTCCAAAATCCCTGCTGCCCCTCCTCTGTCAGACCCTCCATTTTCTTCCAAAGGCACGTCTATTCCGCCTCCATCCTCAATAAAATGAAGGCGGAGGTGTAGCCTGACATGACGATCCATGTGGTCCAGGCCGGCGAAACTGTCGGCTCCATCGCAAGCTTTTACGGAATTGATCCCATCCGCCTGGCGTCGGACAACGATGTGCCGCCTGACGGTGCCCTGGCGGTGGGACAGACTCTGGTCATCCGCTTTCCCCGGCAGCTTCACGCTGTGCAGTCCGGCGAGACCCTCTCCTCCATTGCCCGCGCCTATGGAACCACAGTCCGCCGGCTCTGGCAGAACAACTGGGCTCTGGGCGGCGAATCTGCCCTCCGTCCGGGACAGGTCCTGGTCATCTCCTATGAAGGCGAGCCTCTTGGCACAGCGGTCCTCAACGGCTACGCCTACCCCTATATCGACCCGGCTCTTCTGGACGCGCAGCTGCCCTTCCTCACCGCCCTCGCCCCTTTTACATACGGCATCAATGCCTCCGGCGGGCTCCTGCCCCTGTCAGATGACGCTCTCCTTTCCGCGGCCAGACAGCGGGGGACCCAGCCGGTCATGCACCTCTCCACGCTGACGGAGAACGGCCAGTTTGATACCAGCCGTGCGGCGCTGGTGCTGACAGACAGCGCCGTACAGGACCAGCTGATCTCAGAGGTCCACCAGACCATTCTCCGGCGGGGTTACCGGGGGCTGGATGTGGACTTTGAATTTCTTCCCGCCAGCCTGGCTGCGGCCTATGCCTCATTTTTGAGCCGCCTGCGGCGGCTGCTCCACTCCAGCGGCCGCTTCCTGTGGGCTGCATTGGCGCCAAAAACCTCTGCCCGGCAGGCCGGACTTCTCTATGAAGGGCACAATTACGCCGCCGTGGGCGCCGCAGTGGACGCCGCGCTTCTGATGACCTATGAATGGGGCTATACTGCGGGGCCGCCCATGGCAGTCTCGCCCCTTCCCAATGTCCGGGCCGTACTGGACTACGCTGTGACCGAAATCCCGCCCGGAAAAATTCTCCTGGGCCTTTCCAATTATGGCTATGACTGGCCCCTCCCCTTTGTTCAGGGCGTCACAAGAGCAGCATCCATCTCCAATCAGTACGCCATCCAATTGGCCCTGCGCTATCAGATCGCCATTCAGTACGACGAAACTGCCCAGGCCCCCTTTTTTCATTACACCGACGAAAGCGGCACGGTCCACGAAGTCTGGTTTGAGGATGCCCGCAGCCTCTCAGCCCGGCTCGCTCTCATCGCCGAGTATGGCTTTCTGGGTGCCGGAATCTGGAACCTGATGCGTCCCTTTTCCCAGATCTGGCTCACTGCCGCCTCTCTCTATACGATCCGGGACTGACCGCAGCGCATAAAAAGCAAGCGGCGTTCCCCCCCCCGGGGGGGGGGGCGCGCCCCCTTTCCGAAAAAAACTTTCTCCCCTCTCGAGAAGAGATTTGTGGTGTTTATAAAAAAAGAGAGGGGGAGGCAGTCGCTTTTTGGGG
>CAMMCS010000037.1 GCA_946494635.1 uncultured Oscillibacter sp.
CTCTGACAATACAGTGGGTCCGGGCTTCCGCCCGGAAACTGCGTCGGCTGCCGCTTGCGGCAAGCCAGACGCTCTGCTTGCCCCACCTGTCGGTGGGTAAACTCCGCTTCCCGACCGTGTGGGTAATGGCAGCTCCGGTGCTCTCCGCATTGCGGGGAGCTGTGGTATTCGTATTTTTCCCGCCTTTCTTTTCGTCCTCCAAAAAGCGGCCGGAAGATGAAAATCCCCTCTCCGTAGTCTTGGGAACAGAGGCCCAGATCCGTCTTGGAGACTTTGTGAGGGGGAGAGACCCTGCCCCTCCCGTGATCGGGCCGCACAGGGACTCACACGGCCAAGCAGAGATTGTAATAGTGTTTATCTTCTCCCCGTTAGGTCCAGGGCAACTTTCCCTTGTCAACAGTATCGCAATCTCGGCAATCAGCAGAGCCGCTTCTCTCCTTTCTGTCGTCGGCCCTTGGCCGAAAAGTGGGGCTGGTCCTCTGCCCGAATGCTATGTCGGTGGCTACTTACGGCAACCTGGACGACTTTTCTTCCCAGCAGAAAGCCCTGTGGAGCATGCTGTCCGGAGACATTGGCTGTCGCTTGGTGATGAGAACATCCCAGGGAAACTCCCCACTTTTTTCTTCTGTTCTAACAAAACGCCTACCACATCCCAACTTGAGTACATGAATACCTGCAGTCTCTCTCCAGGTGGTAGGCCCCACCATTGGCCGGAAGGAATACGCTCTCTGCTTTCTTCACATACTGCTTGTACAAAACTTGGCAAAAGGTATTTTCCTCAATACGACACTCAAATTCTTTCATTTCGAGTTCTCGTGTAAATCCTAGATAGATATAAGAATCTGGGTCAGCGTCAAGGATATACCACATTTCCATCTTTCCTAATTGCCTCTCATGCTCTAAGGCGTACAAATTAGGCGGATGGACCTGAACAGACAGATCCTCTTTGGCGTCTATGTACTTGATAAGAATGGGAAACTCCGGAAACAGAACTCCATAATTCCCCAGCATCTTTCTACCCTCGCTCCGAATATATTCATCCAAAGTGTATCCTACATAAGTCCCGTTTTCAATGTAGCTGGGTCCAGAAGGGTGACAGGAGAGCAGCCACACCTCTCCTAAACTAGGGCCATCGTATTGGATTCCATAGTCTATCTTCAGCCGCCTCCCCCCCACAGGGTATCTACACAGTGCGGCTTTAATTTCAAAATTGCCATTGTCTCTCCTTTAAGCTAGTAAGCTAGACCTGGCGTGCATTTTGCTGTCCATTTGTCCTTGCGAGTATATCTTGAACTTCTTGACGGCTGCCGCACAATAAAACCTGCTCTGCCAAGGATCGGCAATCTTCTGCCCTCCAATTTGCCAGGACGGCACGGCTTCGGATAATCGCGCCGGGAGACATCGATAACTCCCGCACTCCCATCCCCCAAAATATAGGCAACAGCTCCGGGTCCGCCGCCGCCTCGCCACACATCCCGCACAGAATACCGGCGCGCTCTGCAGCCCCTGCTGTCATGGCGATCAGCCGAAGCACCGCCGGGTCATAGGGAGAGTACAGATGGTCTACGCTCGGGTTGCCCCGTTCCGCTGCCATGGTATACTGGATCAAATCGTTGGTGCCAATGGAGAAAAAGTCCGCCTCTCGGGCCAGGCAGTCCGCTATGACTGCGGCCGCAGGCACCTCCACCATAATGCCCACCGGCACCTTCCGCACGGGAACGCCCTCGCGGAGCAGTTCCTTTCTGGCCTCCTCCAGCATGGCTTTGGCGCTTCTCAGCTCTCCCAGGGTGGAAATCATCGGAAACATAATCTTCAGATCTCCATAACTGCCGGCCCGCAGCAGCGCCCTCAGCTGGACACGGAACAGCTCACGCCGCTCCAGGCACAGCCGGATGGCCCGGCATCCCAGGAAGGGGTTCTCCTCCCGCTCCATGGGCAGGGCGGGAATAGCCTTGTCGCCTCCCACATCCAGCGTTCGGATGATCACCGGCCGCCCGCCCATAGTCTCCAGCACCTGGCGGTAGGCCTGAAACTGCGTCTCCTCGTCGGGGAGGGCAGGCTGATCCATATAGAGGAATTCGCTGCGCAGCAGGCCGATGCCCTCCGCGCCGGCATCCAGAGCCGCCTGCGCCTCCGCCGCGGTCCCAATGTTTCCACAGATTAGCCCAGCTTCCCCGTCCAGCGTCCGGCTGGGCACGGTGCGAAAGACGTCCAGCTGCTGCTTTTCCGCTTCCGCCTCCCGGCGCCGCTCTGAAAAGAGGGCCAGTTCAGCCTCATCCGGATTGACCGTGACAACGCCCTTCTCTCCGTCCACCAGGACGGTATCTCCGTCCTCCGCCGCTTCCGGTACGCCGCAGACCGAGGGAATCCCCAGATTGCGTGAGATAATCCCCACATGGGAGTAATATCCCCCACGGCTGGTGACAATCCCGGACACATGCGCCAGATCCATACGGATGGTGTCAGAGGGGGTCAGCTCTTCCGCCACCAAAATCGTGCCCGCCGGCAGGACACTGTAGTCCCGCGGCGTCACCCCCAGCGCTCGCATCAATAGGCGCTTCCGCACATCCTCGGCGTCGCCCGCACGCAGACGCATGTACTCGTCCGCCGCCTGCTGGAACAGCTCCACAATTCCGCCCAGGACTTTGTCGATGGCCTGGGCCATGTTCAGCCCCTCGTCCCGAATGGCCTCCTGGATGGGTTCCAAAACGGCATATTCGTCCTGGAGCAGGGTCAGCTGGGCATCCAGAATCTCAGCCTCATGCCCGCCCAGCTTTTCCTGCGCCTCCTGGACCGTCTTCCGCAGATCCTCCTCTGCGGCGTCATAGCACTGGCGGAAACGCAGGAGCTCCTGCTCCGGGTCCCGAGGCCGCTCAGCCGGAGGCTCCAGCCGGAGCTTCTCCACCACCCGGGCCTGTCCCATTCCCAGGCCGGGGGAGATTTTTGTGCCTTGATAAATCAGGGCCATACACCTCACATCCTCACTCGCCTAAGCCGCTCTCCACCGCATCCACGATGGTCCGCAGAGCGTCCTCCTCCTGTTCGCCATCACAGACAATGGTGATCTGGGTTCCGCACTTCACGCAGGCGGAGAGCACGCTTACGATGGACTTTCCGTTGAATGTCCGCGCCCCCTTCTGCAGGTTTACCTTGCAGGGGAAGCGGGCCGCTGTCTTTACAAATACGTTGGCTGGCCGGGCATGGAGCCCGGTGGGGTTCTTTACACATACTTCCTCACTGATCATTTTGATTTTCCCTACCTTCCTGTCTGGCATTCCCGGGGCCCTTCGGCCGAAGCGGCGGGCCGGTCCATCTCCTCCAAAAAAGGGATCACATCGAACAGGGTGTCAAACCGGCGGAGGAGCAAGGAGCGGATTTCTTCATCCGGCTCCCGCAGGTCCGGAACCATACAGGGGAGAAAACCTCCCGCCGCGGCTGCCCGGATTCCGTTATAACTGTCCTCCAGCACCAGAGTCTCCTGGGGCCGGGTGTGCAGCAGCTCTGCCGCCGCATAGAAAATCTGGGGGTCCGGTTTGCTCCGCTCTACCATATCCCCACAGACCCGGAGGGGGAAGTCCTCCAGCAGTCCGGTCCGCCGCAGGTTGTCCTCCGCCGTCTGTGCGGCGGAAGAGGTGGCCATGGCCCACCGCAATCCTCGCTGCCGCAGCTGGGCAATCAGCTCCTGCAGACCCGGCTTCACCGGGATGCCGTACTCCTGAATGTACCGCTGGCGGAATGCCGCGCGCACTGCCCGGACGCCTTCATAGTCAAAATCTGGCCCAAACCGTTTCATCTGGACCTGTCTGATCTGGACCGCGTTCATTCCCATCATATCGGGCAGACCGCTCCTCAGATCCAGGCCCAGGCGCTCCTGGGCATAGTCAATGGAGAGCTGGGCGATCCGCTCTGTATCCAGCATCAGGCCGTCCATGTCAAAGATGACGCCGCTGATTCTCATTGCCTCACACTCCGGTGGGTTTGAACCGGTCATAGTTCAGTGCGGAGACGTCCACACAGGTGGGCTCACCCAGCGCCAGCTCCGCCACCACCTTTCCCACAGCCGGTCCGATGGCAAAGCCGTGACCCGAGAAGCCGCAGGCCAGGATCAGGCCGGGGACCTCCGGAATCTCCTGGATAATGGGCAGCCGGTCCACCATGGAATCCAGCCATCCCGCCCAGTGGCGCACCACCTTCACATTCTTTAACCCAGGGAGGAATTTGGCAACAGCCCGGCACTTATCCGCCGCCTGCTTGTCTGTGTTGATTGGTTTGTCGTCATAGCATTCCTCATAGCGCTCCAGGTTGGTGTTCCCGCCGAAGATAAAAGAGCCGTGCTTGGTCTGACTGCCGTAAAAGTTTCCATCGGCACAGCTGACACGAACCTGGAACATGGGGGGCTGAACCTCTGTAATCAGGCACTCGTCCACCCGCTTCAGGAAGGGAATCCAGAGCCCTACCGTTTTGGCGATCCGCCGGGAATTAAAGCCGGCCGCCAGGACCACCTTGTCCGCCTCATAGACGGTACCGGCTTCTGTGATTACTCTGCGTATGCGGCCCTGCCGCTTTTCTAGCGCCACTACATTCTCGCCGGTGATATAGCGCACCCCCAGGCGGCGGGCCGCCCGATAGTAGGCCAGCGTGGTCACCATGGGATTGGCGTGTCCATCCATCTCGCTCCAGACCGCCTTCTCCACATAGTCGGAGAGATAGGGACAGATCTCCCGGGCCTCCTTCCCGTCCACCAGCTGAGAGGGCGCCCCCGCCTTCCGGTCCTTGGCCAGCTTTTTGTCCAGGCTGGCAATCTGGCTCTCGGAATGGGCCAAGGTCAAGCTGCCGGCACGCACATACTCCAAATCGGCATCCAGCTCCTCACCCAGGGTGGGCCAGATCTCGTAGATCGCCTTGGCCGCCAGCTCCGCCTCCGGAGAGACGCGTCCGCCCAGGCGGACGCCGGCTCCGTTCCGGCTGGAGGCTCCGTCGCCCACATTGGTATACTTCTCCAGCACGGTTACCCGAAGCCCCCGCTTGGCCAGCTCATAGGCCGTGGCGCTGCCTACGATGCCGGAGCCGATCACAATCACATCGGCAGTATTAATCACGGTCAAACACCTCTTTTCCATAGGCATCCACCACAACCGGCCGGGCAGGTCCCCGGGCGGTACAGTCCTCCAGCTGGGCCGGACGGCATCCCAGCTCCGCGGCCAGAATGCTTTTGACATTCCGGCCGCAGGTGTTGCCCTGACACAGCCCCATTCCCGCTCTTAGATACCGGCGGATCTCCGTCATGGTGTACATGCCCTCATGGATCGCCCGGCGGATCTCGCCCTTGGTAATCTCCTCACACCGGCACACGATCATGTCGTCATCCGGTCCGGGCACATAGGGGCCCAGATCCAGGCTCCGATCAAAAATCGCCATCACTTGTCCTCCTCCCTGCGGAAAAATCTTGCCTTCATGCACATGTCCTGAGGGACCCGGATGGTCAGCAGCGCCGTGCGGTCAAAGGCCGGAGACGTCCGGCAGGAGACCACCTGCGCCTTACAGACCTCGCTCCCATCCCGGCCCAGCGCCGTGCCGGTCTCCCCGGCCTGGGGATAGGGAAGCAGCTCATAGGGCATGGTCACTGTGGCAAAGCCGCCGCCCACATCCTCATCCACCAGGAAAATAGCCTGCCCGGAGCAGGAGGCCACGCACATCCCGCATCCGGTGCACTGGGCCTCTTCGTTCACCTCCGGCAGACGGGTGATCTGATCCCCCACCTTGATGCATCCAAACCTACAGGCGTCTTGACAGGGATTGCAGGGGATATTTTGGGTGCACTCGATCACCGGGTGAATTCCCTTGCGGTGTTTGACGCCGGGATAGCGCTCGATCTCATCATCGGCCACATAGCCCTGTTTCAACAGGGTCTGAGATAGCGGGATTCCCTCGTCGGTAACCGTCAGGTCGGTGCGCCCCTTGTTTTCCGGGCTGAACATCCCCTCATGGAGCTGCTTCAGCGAGGCGCGGAGGGTTTCCACCTCCCGGTCCCGCTCCGCTTCGTCTATGTAACCCAGCCGCTCCGCCGCCGCAGTACCGGCGATTCGGCCGTTGATCATGGCGGAGCTGGCCTCCTCGATGCCGGCCACATCGCCCGCCGCATAGATGCCGGGGATGGAGGTCTCCCCCCACTGGCTGACCACAGGCACGGTTCCGCCCCGGTCCTCCGAGCGGCACTTGATCATGCTGGTCAGCTGGCTCATGGGGCTCAGCCCCACCGCCATACAAATGGTGTCCACATCAAAATGCTTCTCCGTGCCGGGGATGGGGCGGAACCGCTCGTCCACCTGGGCAATAACGGCGCCGGTGACACGGTCGCTCCCCTCCGCCCTCAAAACAGTGTGGGACACATAGAAGGGCACGCCCATACGGGCCAGCTTGGCGGCATGGACGCCGTAGCCGCCCACCCGCGGGGCTGCGTCAATCACTGCCGCCAGCTTCACACCGGCCTGGATCAGCTGATAGCCCACCACAAGGCCCACGTTTCCGCTGCCCACCATCAAAACCCGCTGTCCGGGCTGAACGCCGTGGAGGTTCATCAATGTCTGGGCCGCGCCGGCGCCCATAACGCCGGGAAGCGTCCATCCCGGGAAGGGGATCATATTCTCTCTGGCCCCCGCCGCCACAATGATGGTGTCTCCCTTATAGTGGGCGGTCTCGCCCTCCATGTTCACCAGGATCTCTTTGTTGTCATAGATCCCCATAACCACCGCGTTCAGGTGGACGGTCACTCCGGCATCTGAGGCCTCCTGCAGCAACTCTTTGCCGATGTTGAAGCCGCGGACCTTGGCGTGGTGTTCCTTGGAACCGAAGAATTTATGGATCTGTTTGAACAGCTGTCCTCCAGGGCTGGCATTTTCATCAAAAACCGCCGTCTTCGCGCCATAGCGGGCCGCCTGAATGGCGGCGGAGAGGCCGGCCGGGCCGGCGCCCACCACAATCAGATCATATCGCTTCATGCCCTATTCCTCCTTTGCGGACACGCCGTACTGGGTCTGCACCTTCATACCCGCCTTCAGGGGCGTGACGCAGGTGCGGACGTTGGGCTCGCCGTCCACAATCATGACACAGTCTGTGCACCGCCCGATGGCACAGAAGACGCCCCGGGGCTCATGCTCCTTCAGGGTATACCGGTGGACCATCACGCCTGCGGCTTTAAGGGCCGCCGCAATCGGCTCCCCCTCATAGCCCTGCATCTCCTTTCCGTCCAGGGTAAAAGAGACCAGCTTTCCCTTCTCATAGCCGCCCAAGATCGGGTGTTCTTGGATTCTCACTTGGACTTCTCCTCCTTCGATCCGAAATCAGATTTCTCCACAGCCCCGCCCCGGAGCTGTACCAGTTGACGAATAATCTCCACGGTGCGCTCCATCTTGTCCAGACGGATCTGCCGGTCCCTGCCGCATCGGGTATCCAGAATCACAGTCTCGCCCCCGGCCTCCTGCCCCCCGGTGAGGATCTGTCCGCCGGGAAACAGCTCCAGCACGCTCCCCTTGCACTCCGGGACCGTCAGCTGGTGGTTTTGGACTCCTGTCAGTTCAGGCAGCTCCCCCAGGCCGTGGAGATGCAACTCCTCTCCGCTGGTCACGCAGTCCAGCACCAGCAGGTTCTTTCGCAGACCTTTCCGCTCCAAGCGGCGGTACAGCTGCTGATACCCCTGAAAGCCGCAGCAGCTGTGGTCCAGCAGGGCCACCGCTACCTGTCCGGCCGGAAACCGGTCCAGACAGGTCAAGGCGATTACGATTGATGCGCTGTTGCGGGCGTAGTTGTTCCCATTGACCCATCCGAACAGGAACTTGCCCGCTGCCAGCACACACAGCAGCAGTCCCGCCAGTTTCCAGGTCTCCTCCGCGGCCGAGGCGCTGGGCGTGCGGAAGATCAGCAGATAATAGGCCGCGATCAAAGCCACCGCCAGCAGGATATCCAGCCCCTTGGCCAGGGTATCCTGGAGAATGTTCTTCCCTTTGTGCACCGGGTAATACCGGATACCGGGCCACCAGATCCTGGCGGCGGTGTCATAGGGGATGGCCAGGAGGAGCTTAGCCCGCTTCAGGTCGCCCAGATAGAGATTCCGGCAGACACCGAACCCCAGGCGCTGGGTGTCTTCGGCCCACTTTATGCCCCGCTCCCGGGCGCGGTTTTCCATATACCGGGCAAACCGCTCCTTCTGCCGGGCGCTGTATCGTTTGCCGAACAGGCCGGACACCGCGGCCATCAGATCCTTCATCCCTGCACCCCCTATGAATACCCTCTTAAATTTGCTTCATTTTGACTGCCCGGGTCAAATGGAAATTACACCAGACCCAGCAGAGCCAGCAGGACGCCCGCCGCCATCAGGACCAGCACCACAATGCCGAACTTCTGGGTGCCCTGCTTCATCTTAAAGTAGTAGCTCAGGCCAATGACCAGGCACAGGGGCAGCAGACCGGGGACAATGCTGTCCAGCAGACCCTGAACCGTGTTCTCCACGCCGTTGCTTACATAAGTAGCCGTCAGATTCAGGCTGACGTTGGTTGCGGACAGCCCGCCCACCACAAACAAGCCCAGCATGCTGGCGCCGGAGATAATGCGGTCGATCCAGCCGGAGGCAATCAGTCTGCCCAGGGCGTTCTTACCCATGCGGTAGCCGGCCACCATCAGGGCCCAGCTGTAAGTGCCGGAGATGAGGGCGTACGCAAACAGCAGGAACCAGCCCACCACAGAACCGCCGGCACTGGCTGTCACGGCCAGGGTGAAAATAATGGCCTTCACGGTCCCCTGAGAAATCGTGTCTCCGATGCCGGCCACAGGTCCCATCAGGGCGGATTTCATGGCGATGATACTCTCACCGGTCACCGCGCCGCCGCTGACCGCCTTCTCTTCCTCCAGGGCCACGGTCATGCCCAGAATAATGCTTCCAATGGTACCCTCGGTATTAAAGAAGACCAGATGCCGCTGAAGGGCCTCGATAAACTCCTCCCGGTCCGGATACAGTTTTTTCAGCACCGGAACCATGGCAAAGCAGTAGGCTACCGACTGCATCCGCTCATAGGAGTTGGACATCTCGCAGCTCAGCTGCCAGCGCCAGAACACGGTCCACACGTCCCGCAGAGTAATCTTGGATTTTTGGACTGTCGCTTCTTTCATTGCTGTGCTCCTCCCTTCTCTCACTCGTCATCATCGTCATCGTCGTCGTCCATGCTCCCGCGGCTGCTCTGAAGCGCACGCTTCACGGTGTTCTCCTCGGCGTCCTTGCTCATGAGAACCACGGCCACTACCATGGGAACGCCCAGGCAGGCCAGCTGAAGGGCGGACACGCTAAAGATCTCTACCACAAAGAAGCCCAGGAAATAGAAGGGCAGGATGCTCCGCTTGGCGATTACATTGATCAAAATGGCAAAGCCGATGGCGGGCATCATGCCGCCGGCCACAGACAGTCCGTTCATGATCCAGTCGGGAAGGATCTTCAGCAGTCCGTCAATCACGTCGGTGCCGAAATAGATCATCACGAACATGATGGGGAACTTGGTCACAAAGTTCACCAGCAGCGGCCACCAGAGGGCACAGTTTCGAATGCCCTTGGCATTGCCGTTGGCAGCGTGCTTGTCCGCCATATGGACCACCTTGGCGTTGATCAGCCGGCGCAGGGTGTTCAGGAACACGCCCATCGCGCCGATGGGCACCGCGATGGCGATGGCCGTACCGGTGTCAGCGCCGATGGCCAAACCGATGGCTACGCCCACCAGGCCAGCGGAGGACTGGTCCGCGGGGATCTCCGAACCGGGGGCCACCAAGCCCACATAGAGCATGCCGATGGCCGAGCCCAGAATCATGGCCCCCGGGACGTCGCCCATAAGAATACCGATGGGCAGGGCGGAGGTCAGGGGAAACAGCCAGATGTTGTGCGTCAGGTAACAGGGACGCCATCCCGCGAAGGCATACCACAGTCCGCAGAAAATGGCTACAATCAACATGTTATCCATTCAGGGATACCTCCTTTTCATTTCTTGTCTCTCTCATTTATCGCTCCCGTACGCCTTTACGATACCGTCGTAATCGTATTTGCTGTCCTCGGGGACGAGCTGGGCCGTGATTTCCACACCCATGTCGTGCAGCTCCTTCAGCTGCTGCATCTCCTTTGGCCCCAGGAAAATCGCCCGTTTCACCGCCTTTCTGTCCTGCATTTGGGGCACACCGCCCAGCTGTACGGACTTCAGATCCATGCCCGCCTGGATCATGCGGTGGCAGGTCTCCAGATCCTTGAACAGGATCAGGACCTTCTTCCCCTCTCCAAAGCGGTTCTTGTTCCACAGGCGCAGCGCCTTGGCCTCGTCATAGGCCTTCACCGCGATTCCCGCCGGAACCGCGGAGGCATAGACCCGGAGCATGAACTCATCGCCGGCCACCACGTTGTCAATGACCACGATCTTGTCCACCTCAAAGGCCTTACACCATTTGACCACGATCTGCCCGTGGATCAATCGAAAATCTACCCGCGTCAATTTGATCTCTGCCATAAAGCAACCTCCTTGCCTTTCTCACATCTGTCTGCTGTGACTCCGCGGCGCTTACTCGTCGTCATCGTCCACATCGCTCAGCAGAACCTCTCTCACGTCTACGATGTTCGTTACTGCCGCGTCTCTGCATTCCTTGGTCAGCTGTTTCAAATCGCAGTATTCCCGCTGATCCAGCGCGGTAAGCAGCATGCTCAGGTTCAACCCGGTGAGGCACTCGACATTTTCCTGAGACAAGACTTTTGCCGTGGCGTTATAGGGGCTGCCGCCCAGCAGATCCACCAGGATCAAAACGCCCTCCCCCTCATCCATGCTTTTCGCCTGTGTGAAGATCTTCTCCTGAAACTCCTCAAAGTTATCGCTGGGCTGCAAGGTGATGGCCGACAATTTTTCACTTTTGCCCACCAGCATCTCAGAACTCTCAATCATGCTGGGAGCCAAAGGGCCATGCGTCACCAAAATAATCGGGATCATTGTGTTTCACCTCCGTTTCTGCATGTTTCATATGAAGTAGCGGAATGCTCGACTTTCTTCAGGCTTTATGTTATAATTCTTTCAAGCAGCTCTGTGCATTTTGCGCAAAGCATCTGTCTCGCTGCTCTGTTTTTTATCACTTATAGCGACTTTTGTTCGCTATTGCAATAGCTCAGCTTCCATTTGTAACAAAAGCAGGTGTGGTGTAACATGAAAAAATCTAAAAATACGCCAAATTCCCTCACACGGGAGTGGATGCAGCAGGCTCTGCTCCGCCTGTTGCGGACGAAGGAACTGTCTGAGATTTCTGTCACAGAGCTGACACGGACAGCCGGGGTGGCCCGCGTGACCTTCTACCGCAATTACAACGACATGGCAGACGTGCTGTTCGACTATTTAGAGAATCCAAAACACGGGCTCCCTGTTCCAGGGGCCGCGGATTTCTATCTCCCACAGTTCATCCGGGACTACTTCCAATTTTTTCACGACAATCGGGCGCTGGTGTTCTGTATCCAGAAGAACAACCTACTCCCCCGGCTGATGGTCACCCTGGAAAAAAATATCGGCGCCCAGTCCTATTATCTCATTGCGGCCTACGGCTTTGAGAACCCCTATGAGGTGTCCGGTCTGGTGGGTATTTTTTATAAAATTCTTCTGGACTGGATTCGCAACGGAATGAAGGAAAGCATTGAGGAGATGTCCATGGTGGTATACGGCATCATTACCAAGTTCAACTGCGTCACGCTGCAGTAATCCGGCGTCTCCGTTACATTCCCCTTCGTTTTGTTACATATGGTTCCTTCCCTCTTGTTTTATGTGATTTTTTTCGTATATAATGTGCACATCCAGTCTGAACCACGGAAGGAGCCTCCCTATGAAAATTTTTGTGTATGAGAACTATGAAAAAATGAGCCGGGCCGCTGCCCAGTTCCTGGCCGCCCAGCTGATGGAAAAGCCCTGCAGCCATATCGGCCTCACCGCCGGAAAGACGCCCATGGGGCTATTTCAGGAGCTGATTCGCCTCTATGAAGAGGGACAGCATGTCTTTTCTGAAGCCTGGTACTATAACCTGGAGGAGATTATCGGCTACGGCCCGGAAAGTCCCGAGAGCTACTGCGTCATCCTGCGGAACCTTCTCCTGGACCATGTAGGCGTCGCCCCCGAGCGGATGCGTATGCCCAACGGTCTGGCGAAGGACCCCGCGGCAGAGTGCCTCCGCTTTGACGAGTATCTGGATTCCCTGCCTGCGGGCGGTCTGGATATCCAGGTCCTGGGCCTGGGCCTGGACGGACACATCGGCTGCAACCGCCCCGGCGACACGCTGACCGCCCACTCCCATGTGGTCAGCCTCTCCCGCGGTCGGACCGGGACCGCCCTGGGCATGAGCAGCATTATGAAGGCCAACTGCCTGTTGATGCTGGCCAACGGAGAAGACAAGGCCCAGGCTGTGGCTGACATGTGTAATGGAGCCATCAGCACACACTGTCCCTCCACCTTTTTGCAATTACATCCAAATACCCTAGTTTTATTGGATCAGGCCGCTGCTTCCCGTTTATAAAGTATGGGAACCTTCTTTTCGCATATAGAGAAGTTCTCCGTTGGATGAAGTACCCTTTTCTCTGACCCAAAATCTGACCCAGAATCAGAAAAACCGGGACGGAACAGATCGCATACAACCTCCGGGTTTTGGTCGATTTTCGATCTGAAAATGTCCGGAAAGTACTGAAAGAACAAGATCGCACAAACTAACAGCAACTCATAACCCGGAGGTCGGAGGTTCAAGTCCTCCTCCCGCAACCATGTTGAGTGACCAAAATAGATGCACTCACCTGAAACCCCTGAGAGATCAGGGGTTTCAACCGTTTTTGCCGTCATTTTTTAATGCGCGTTTTATAGATACACGTAAGCGTAAAATAGAGGAGGACCTTTCCCCCTGTGGTAAGATGGGAGTAAAAAG
>CAMMCS010000038.1 GCA_946494635.1 uncultured Oscillibacter sp.
CGGCAGCGGTGCTGCCGGCCCCCCCGGCGGCACCGGCAGCGGTACCGGCTGCCGTTCCGACTGCGGCTGTCCCGGCTGCCCCGGCCACCACGGTGTGGGCCAGCGATTCTGCGGCGGAGGCACTCAGGCCGCCCACAAGGGCATCCTTCTGCAGGAAGTACACCAGGAACGGCGCCGCGCTGTATAGCTTGATGCCCTGGGCCGCATAGGCGTCCACGCCCTCCTTGATGGCCTTTCGGGCGTAGTTCAGACGGCTCTTGATGGTGCCCTCCGAGGTCTCCAAGGCTGCGGCGATGTCCCGGACGCTCATTTCCTCATAGTAGAACATCAGCACGCACTGGCGCTGGGGAGGCGGCAGCTGATCCACCAGATCCACAATCATACGCCGGGTTTCCTCATTGTCCAGCGCCTTATCCGGAACCGCCTGGTCATCCAGATTCTCAAAGGCGTCCAACAGGCTGTTGCCCTCTTCGTCCTCCGGGATTTGGGACTCCCGCCGCCCCCGGGTCAGAAGGTTGCGGCAGTAGTTGGCGGTTATGGAAGAAAGCCAGCTCCAGAAGGCTTCCGGATCCTGGAGCCTGTCCAGCTTTGTCAGCATGGAGATGAGGATTTCCTGGGTGGCATCCAGGGCATCCTCCTCGTTTTTCAGCATCTTCAGGCAGTGGTAGTACACCCGGCTCTGAACTGCCAGGACCAGCTCCTCCTGGGCCTGGGAGTCACCGGAGAGACAACGGCCAATGATCGGAGCCATGCTTGAGCGTTCCATGATGCTCCCTCCAAACACAATTTGAACAGCAGTCGCAGAGGTATTTAAGCATATTCTATGCCGGCGAGCGGCAGAAGTCAATTGCCGCGGGGAAGAAGGCGGGGCGGCCTCTCGGCTGCGGCGCAAGGGCGCTGTGCCCCGCGGGGGCCGTTGAGGCGAATGGCTGCGGCAAAAGGCCCGGGCGGGTCTCCAGGCGGCGAACCTCCGGTCATACGGGGAGCCGGACAATCTGCATTTCCATCTTTTCGCCTGCAATGGCGGCGGAGCCCATAACAGGGATGCGGCTTACCATGGGGGCCTGGAAGGACGCTGGAATTGTCCTCCGGACAGGCCCCGTGTCCCGCACTGACGGGCGGCGCTGCCGTTCAGGAGAGGGAGCCCCCGCATCCCCAAACGGGAAAGCGGGGGCTCCGCACACCGGCCGGACCAGGCCGGCCGGCTGGATCGCCTGCCGGCGGTCGGCCCTGGTTCAGTCAGCCAGATCCCGGTAGAGATAGGTGACAATGTCGGCCCGGGGAGACAGATTTCCGGGGACAAAGGCTTTGCCGGTACCGGAGAGCAGGCCGGTGCTGTCGGCCCAGGCAACGGCGTCGGTGTAGTAGCGGCCGGGGTTCGCGCTGGCCAGGGCACTGGAGCCGCTGGCGGCGGGTTCCCCGTTGGCCCTCCACAGGAACGTCACCACATGGGCGCTGGAGCAGGTGCCGTTGGGATTGAAGGTAGAGGCGGAGACGCCTGTTGTGATGCCGTTTTCATAGGCCCAGAGGATGGCTTTGTAGAAGGCGCTGTTTTCCGAGACGTCCCGGAAGGGATTTACCTTGGTTTCAGGTTCCGGACAGCCCTTGGCCCGCCACAGGAAGGTGACCACCTGACCGCGGGTGCAGGCGGCGCTTGGCTGAAAGCGGGTGGCGGTCACACCCCTGGTGATGTCGTTTTCCAGGGCCCAGAGCACCGCGTCGTAGTAGTAGGATCCCTTCGCCACGTCCACAAACGGGTTTTTCTCGGTGCTCTGGCTTCCGGATGCGCCGCCGGAGGAAGAGGGGGTGTGGCTGCCGTCTTGAGAGGCTCCGCTGCCGGAGACGCCGGCGGCTCCCTCCGGAATGGCCACGCCATCCAGGAACTTGGTGAAGGTGTCCAGCCCCTCCAGGCCGCTTTTATCCTCGGTGATGGGGAGGTGGATATTCCGGCCGCAGGCCCACAGGCTGCCGTCCGACTTGAGGATCACTGTGGTTTGGCTGGAGGGGCTCACGGCCACCACATCATCCACATCCACCTTCCGGGGCACAGTCTGATAGGAGATATAGCCGATGGTATGCCCCATCTCCTTTACCTCAAACTGCTCGTTGCCGCCCTCATAGCCCAGGGGATTCCAGCCGAGGTTGCTGCCCCAGCTGTAGAGGTCGCCGTCCTCTGTCAGGGCAAAGCGATATCTGCCGTCCGTGCCGAAGGACCAGATGCCGGATACATGCTCCATGATTTTCACCGGCGTGACAGCTGTCCGGGATGTCCCGTTGCCCACCTGGCCGCTGTCGTTGGTGCCCCAGGACCACAGAGACCCGTCGGTTTTGATGGCCATGCCGCCGGTGGCGTAGGCTACATCATCCATAACCTTGCCCAGGGAGCCCCATTTCCGGCCGGTGTCACGGCCAAGCATGTAGTCCTCATTGCAGCCCCAGGACCACAGAGAGCCGTCCTCCTTCAGCACATATGCAAACTCGGGAGAGCCGCAGGGGTCGATGCCGAAGACCTGTTTGCCGCCGCTGGTGACGTAGAAGAAGGTGTCTCCCCGTGGGATTCCCTCCTCCTGGGGAACGGTGGACCAGACCGTGCCGTCGTTCTTCAGAACCGTATCGCCGCAGATCTGCTTCACATTGTCCATCAGATAGATTGGATTTTCGATATCCCCGTCCCAGTAGAGCCAGAGGGTTCCGTCCTCCTTCAGAAGATAGGTGCTGGTGATGGCGCGGTAACCGGTGCCCAGGGTGCGCGGGGTGTAGTCATCCTCCACCATTTTCCCGTGGAGAATGGCGTGATACCAGGACTTCAGCGTGCCGTCCGGCGTAAGATACAGGCCGTTGTAGCCGGGGGTCACGAAGGTGATGTTGGGGCTGGTCATCACGCTTTTTGCGCTGCTTGAGGGCGCTTGCGGCTCATCAGGCTGGCTGGGCTGCTCCGGATCATCAGGCTGCTCCGGCTCGCCCGGCTGCTCCGGGGCAGAGGAACCGGCGGTGGGATGGGCCTGCACGCCGCTGCTGTCCAGAGTATAGAATACGGGGGCGGAGTCATCAGTCACATACCAGACCACCTGGCCGTTGAAGAAGACGGGCTGGCAGTCGGAAAGGGCGCCGGTGGCAGTCTGGATTTCGCCGGGGGTGCCGTCCACGCCGTAGTGGAGATAGCAGAGGGTGTCCCCGATGGCGGAGCCGTGCTTCTCGTTCCACAGCAGGTAGCCGCCCTCCAGTCCGGTAGGGGCCAGGACCGGTGTTGTGCCGGCAGTTCCGTTGAGCGTATACCGTCTGCCGGTGCCTTCGGCCTTGTCCATATACTGGAAGTAAACGGTCCGGTCGCCGCCGCTTCCGCCGGTGCCGTTGTAGCTGTAGGCCATCACATAGCCGTCGGAGGTTTCCTCCAGGCCGCCCACGGAGGCGCCGGTGGTGTTGTTCCCGGCGGCGCCTCCAAAGGAAAGCAGATTCTTGTTCCAGCACCAGTTCCCATAGGAGCCGGAGAATTTGCCGGAGCCGGCATTGGAGTAGTAGCCCACCAGGACTGCGCTCCGCGGATAGGCGTCGCCGTGATCCAGGGCGATGATTTTGCCATCCTGATCCACCAGGATGAACTGGTTGAAGGAGTGGGACACATAGCCATAGGATATGTTCATCACGTCATAGTAAGCGTCCGTGATGGACATGTCGCTCTGCCGTACTGCCATGGTCAGATTGGACTGGTGATTGGGGCCGTCATTGCTGGCGTACATCTCGTGGCAGGTGCGGATATACAGGTATCCGCCGTACTCGTCACACCGCAGGCTGCCTGCGTCGAAGGGGATCACCGTGTTGGCTCCCTTCAGGCTGGCCTGCCCCAGCCTCTCCCAATCCTTTGAGTATTTGACCACCCGGATGACCTCCTGGCTGTCGTCTTCGCCGGGGTTCCGCTGGCCGAAGATCAGGAAGTTGAAATCCTCCCCGGCGTAGAATCCGCCCCAGATGGAGAGCTCCATGGGGACTGTCCGGCTGGACTGAAGCGCGAAGGAGGCGCTGTAGTCCTCCACAACGATTCTGCCGTCGATCAACTCTACCCGGGTCAGACCTCCGTCCTCATTTTCATAGAGGTAGGATTTGACAGTGGAGGCCCAGGTGGTGTAATCCTGCCGGTTGATGTTGCAGGATTCTGCGGGGCGCTCCGCCGCCTGGGCGGCGGGGAGCAGGGACAGTGACAAGGCCAGGGAACAGGCCAGGGCTGTCAGCCTTCGGAACAGATGATATTTCATGGTGGATCTCCTTTCTTGAACTGGCGGTTCTGTCCGCCTCTGTTGATTGAGACACAGCTCCGGTCCTGCCGGTTTTATGAAGCACGCATTTTTTTGAAAATCTTCCGGGGCCTCTCTGCGTTTTCAAATCCTGCGGCCGCAGGGTGCCGGGCATCGGCCCGGCCGGGGGCTTCGGATGCGGCGGCCGGGGGAGATGCGCTCCGGAGTCTTTTACCGCGGCGCCGCGGGCGGATTGCATCCTGCTCTGGCCCGGGCCTGTTCCACAACTGCCCGGGCCAGATCCCGGGGGATTTGGACCCTCCGGGCATCCTCTGCAAAGCAGCGGGACAGGAGTTCCGCATAGGTCATGCCGGCGGATCCGGGCCCCTGGCATCCCTGACGCGCCGCGCAGCGGCCCATGCATATCGGCCGCAGGCTGCCGATGCACGCCGCAGATCTCCGGCGGTATGTGCCGTCCGCCGGCAGACGCCGCTGGCCGGAAGGGGCTCCGGGCAGACCGGCCGGCGGAGAGGATAACGCAGGCTGCCATCATCCATCCGGAGCAAAAGCCTTCGGGTGAGAGGCTGCCTGCCGGCGCGTACAGCCGCAGGGAGAAGGGGCCGGCACGGAATAGAAGAATGGCGCTTCATGGGACGAGCCCTCCCTTCGTTCTTCTGGAAAACGGATGCTTCATGGGATCGTGCTGTGTCCGTTCAAGTAATTGGACACAGGGGCAGTGGGCCCGGTTTTACGCCGCTGAAAAAAATTTTCCGAATCGTGCGGCGATTTGACTGCTGAATCCGTCTAAAGGACAGAAGAAGCAAACATGCTGCAGATCTGCGGGAACAGGTGATGGTATGGGAGGCGTTGTAAGCAAAGCGCAATTTGCCCGGGAATTTCAGCTCAGAAGGCGAAAATATTACCGGATTGCGTATTCATATGTAAAAAATGAGCATGACGCGCTGGATATTGTGGGCGAGGCGGCGTACAGGGGACTGAAAAACCTGCATGCACTGCGGGCTCCGGAATCTCTCGATTCCTGGCTGACCCGCATTGTGGTCAACGCGGCGGTGGATTATGCGCGCGGGAACAGGCGCGTTGTTCCGTGTGAGGATGCGGTTCTGGAGAGAGCGGCCGTCCAGGAGGAAGATCTGATCCCCGAGGACTCCCTGGATCTGTTCGCCGCGCTGGACGCGCTTTCGGAAAAGGATCGGGCCTGCGTGATCCTGCGATACTTTGAGGAATATTCGTTTCCGGGCATCTCACAGGTGCTGCAGGAGCCGGAGTCCACAGTGAAGTCCAGACTGTACCGCGCGCTGCGCAAAATGCGCCTTTTTCTGGAGAAAGGAGATACCGACTATGAACGCGGGCAAGAAACAGTATGAACAGATCCCCATTCCTGAGGAACTGGACCGGGTCATTTGGGATTCGATCGACAGGGCCGCGCGGGAGGCGCGCCGCCGGCGCCTGCGCAGATGGGGACTCAGCGCCGCCGCCGTATTCTGCGCGGCCTTTATATCTGCCAACGTAGCTCCGCTTTACGCCTATGCGGCCCGGATCCCGGTCATCGGAGCCGTTGTGCAGGTGCTGCATGTGGGGAGCGGCGGGACACGCGCGGACGGTGTCCATGCCGGTGCGGCGGCAGAGGGGGAGACGGTGGAATTTTACTTTGAAAGCCGCGCCGGCGAACTGGACACCGCTCCGGTGTACACGGTTTCACATCTGTTTGCTCCCAACCGGATGGTCCTGACCCTGCACGGTGTCCGCACCATCGACTATGAGGCCATCCGGGAGAGCCTGCTTGCCGCTGAGGCGGTCCTGGATGTCTACCGCGCCATGATCGGAGACGATTCCATGTGCGGCTTCATCGTCGTCCTGAACAGCGGCTATACCTACGAGCTCACGGAGCATACGGATCCGGCCGGCCTGTCTGTGCGCTTCTATCCAGACCCGGCTTACCAGCCTGAGCAGATGGTCTACTACCTCCGTTCGGAGGCGATGCCGTACGGAGAGGGCCTGGGTCTGCTTGCTGAGCGGTATCCGGGGAAGGCTGCGCAGCTGAAGACACAAAGCGGTGAATATATCATCACAGTCGGGCAGTATGGAAGCCTGGCTGAGGCCGAGGCTGCGCTGCGGGCCCTGGAAGAGACATCGGAAGATGCATCGGGACTCTTCGTGGCCAGCGGAACTGCCGATGAGGTGCCGGAGAAATAGCGCCGCTGACGCCGCGCGCTGCGGCCCATGCGGCTGCGGAGCAGGGAACAGAAGCCGCCCCCGGCCGGACATATGGGGATCTGCCTGAATTTAGAAGGTGGGAGGCAAAACTTTTTCCCGTCCTGCAGCGTCTTATTAAAGGTCGGAACCCAACAGAGAGGGGAGCCGGCAACTATCGGGAAGAAAGGATCTTGAAGTATGCAGAAAAAACTGTTGTTGATGATCGTGGCAGGCCTCCTGTGCCTGACCCTGGCTGGTTGTGGACAGACTGAAAGTAACCCGCCGGAGGCGGAGGAACCTGCGCAGTCTCAGGAGCCCGCAGAGCTTCCCGCGGAGGAGCCTGCGGAGGAATCCGGCGAAGCCCCGGCTGACCCGGAGACGCCGGACGCAGAGACACCCCAATATACGGATAACTTCTCCGTAGATGCGGCGGCTGTGACGGACTTTGCCAAGCAGATCCAGGCCGCGGTGGCCGACCAGGATCTGGAGGCGCTGGCGGACCTGGCCTCGTATCCCATGTACATCGGCTTCACGGACGGGGGGCAGTCCGTAGAGTCCCGGGAGGATTTTATCGCGTTGGGCGCAGACCGGATCTTCACGGAAGAGCTGCTTGCGGAGATCGCCGGGGCAGATACTGAGGGACTGGAGGCCAGCATGGCCGGCTTCTCCCTGTCTGCAAGCGGGCGGCCCAATGTGATTTTCGGCGTCGTGGACGGCCGTCTGGCCATCGTCGGCATGAATTATTGATCCTGCAGGATGCAAAAGGGCGGCTGCCAAGGGCGGGCGCCTCTTTTGCATCCCGGGCGTACGGGCAAAACCTTCCGGAATGATGCAAAAATGATGGGTTTGGGTGGTATCTTACCCAAAAAGGGGTGAGGGAATGAACCGGATTTTGATTGCAGAGGACGAGGCCGCCATTGCGAACCTGATCCGCACCGTGCTGACCGACGCGGGATACCGCTGTGCCTGGGCACAGGACGGAAACCAGGCGGCGGACCTTCTGGAAAAGGAGCCCTTTGACCTGGCGCTTCTAGACATCATGCTGCCCGGCGCGGACGGATACGAGCTGTTGGACTACTGCAAGACCCTGGAGGTGCCCGTGATCTTCCTGACCGCCCTGGGCAGCGTGGAGGATCGGGTGCGGGGACTGCGCAGCGGTGCTGAGGACTATCTGCCGAAGCCCTTTGCCCTGCCGGAGCTGCTGGCTCGGGTGGAGACGGTGCTGCGCCGCTGCGGAAAGGCGGAGCGCATCCTGAAACTGGAGCCGGATATTGAGATTGACCCCGCCGCCCGCATCGTGCGGAGGGGCGGCAGCCCGGTGGCCCTGACGGCCAAGGAGTTCGACCTGCTGCTGCTGTTCGCCCAGAACAGGAACATCGTCCTGTGCCGGGACCGGATCTTTGAGCGGGTCTGGAACGAGGAGTACCTGGGGGACAGCCGGACGGTGGACCTCCACATCCAGCGGATGCGGAAGAAGCTGGGGCTGGAGGACCGTCTGGTGGCAGTGTACAAAGTGGGGTACCGACTGGAGGGGTGAGAGGGAGATGCGCCTGTTCTGGAAGCTGTTCTGCAGCATGGTGATGATCGCGGCACTGGCCTGCTCCCTTGGCGGCTTTGTCCTGATCGACGGCCAGTTCCGCGCCGGACTGGACGCCCGGGCGGAGACCGTGATGACGGAGAATGCCCTCCTGCGCCGCACGCTCCTGCGGGAGCTGCAGTTTTCCGGGGGGCTCGACCGCGCC
This sequence comes from uncultured Oscillibacter sp., assembly GCA_946494635.1. GTDB lineage: Bacteria > Bacillota > Clostridia > Oscillospirales > Oscillospiraceae > Oscillibacter. The sequence continues at coordinate 8,186 of CAMMCS010000038.1, forward strand.
GCGGCGGTCCGCCTGACGGAGGAGACCTTTGCCACGGCGGAGGAGAGGGGGATCACCTTCCGTATTGCCGACAGCCAGGGGCAGCCCCTGGCAGGGAGCCGGCTGCCGGTGGAAAGCGGTCTGGCCAGGGCGCTTGGGACGGAGCAGCAGGGCTGGGAGCTCCTGCAGACCAGCGGGCGGGCATACCTCCATGCCTCCAGCCCCTTGGCGCTGGGCGGGGAGACTGTCTATCTGGAAAACTGGCAGGATGCAGGCGACCTGTTTGCCGCCCGGGAGGAGCAGTACCACGTCTTCTTCTATCTGCTGATGGGGCTGATCCTGCTGTCTGCACTGTCTGCGCTGGCGGTGAGCGCCTGGATCACCCGGCCGCTGGGACGCCTCTCTGCGGCGGCCCGACAGATGGCGGCGGGGGAGCTCTCCCAGAGAGTGGAGGTGCGCGGCAGCGACGAGATCAGCTGTCTTGCGCAGGACTTCAACCAGATGGCGGAGCAGCTGGAACAGCATATGCGGGCACTGACGGACACGGCCCGCCGGCAGGAGGATTTCCTCCGCAGCTTTGCCCATGAGACCAAGACCCCGCTGACCTCTATCATCGGCTATGCAGAACTGGCGCTCTCCCGGCCGGACCAGCCGGGGCTGGTGCAGGAGAGCGCGGCCTGCATCTTCCGGGAGGGCCGGCGGCTGGAGAGCCTCTCCCGGAAGCTGATCGACCTGATTGTACTGGAGAATGAGAGGCTCCGCCTGCGCACGGTGGAGATGTCCGATTTCCTGGAGCAGGCGGCCGCTGTGCTGCGGCCCGGGCTGGAACAGGCGGGCATTCGGTTCGAGACCCGCATAGCTCCGGGAACTGCGGAAATCGAGCCGGATCTGATGGAGTCGGTTTGCCTGAATCTGCTGGACAATGCCCGCAAGGCCGTGGAAAAGGAGGGGCTGATCCGCCTGGACGGCATCCGGACGGAGGGCGGCTACTGCATCCGCGTGACGGACAACGGCAGGGGCATCCCCCGGGAGGAGCTGGCCAGGATCACCGAGCCCTTTTACATGGTGGACAAGTCCAGGGCCAGGACGCAGGGGGGATCCGGCCTGGGACTGGCCATCTGCCGGCGGATCGTGGATCTTCACGGCGGACAGCTGGAATTTGAGAGTGAGCTGGGCCGCGGCACCCAGGTCCTCGTCTGGCTGAAAGGGGAGGAGAACGCATGAAACAGATGCATAAGTGGGGGCTCCCCCTTCTGACAGGGGTGGTGGTACTGGCATCGGTGCTGCTTCCCAGGCAGATTTCCGCCCTCCGGGACCGGCAGACCCTGAACGCCGTCTATGCAGAGCCCGTGGCGCAGGAGGACCTGGTGCCGCAGGCGGCGGATCTGCCGGAAAAGCTGGAACTGCTGGGCCGGGCCATCCGTTATCCGGAACTGGATGTCTATTCCGCCACCCAGCCCCTGGAAGCAGCGGATGACGAAGCCTGGGACAGGGCAGAGACGGTGTTCCTGCAGGGAGCGGAGCAGCTGACGTCGTGGGGAGTCCTGCCGGAGGCATTTGACCGGACCACACTGGAGTTTCAGGGCGGCAGCCGCGTGGTATATGTCCAGGCGGACGGGGCGCTGTCTGCCGGAGTGCTGTATCTGCAGGGCGGGACAGCCAACCGGGACGATCTTTGGATGGCAGTGGATGAGGAAACGGGCATGCCGGTCTGGATCGACTGCACGCTCCGCTCGGCCAGGGAGGCGCTTGGCACGGCGGAGACGGTGGGGCAGGCCTTCCTGGACGGCCTGAAGCTGAGCACCCAACGGCGCGGCCCGGCGATCTGGGAGGTGGAAGGCGCCGGCGGACTGGTCTACAGCGCGTCGGTGGAGGCGCGCAGCGGGCGCGTCAGTGTGGAGCCGCTGGGCTTTGCCTGGGATCTCTTCGGAGAGGGGACGCCCCCGGAGACGGCCGAAGCAAAATGATGCAGAATCGATGCAGTTCCGCGGCCACTTTGCTGGGAATCTGGCGTACTGTATCAGTAGCAGAAGGGAACAGGCGCCTGCCCGGGCGCCGCAGCGGAATTTGAATGGAGGTATTGACAATGAAAAGAAACCGGATTGATGTTGCAGCCGTTCTGGCACTGCTGCTCTGCATGCTGCTTCTGACTGCCTGCGGTGCCTCAGCCGCGGAGCAGGACGGAGAGACCCCGGAGACACCGACGCAGGAAGCGGTCTCCGCGCCGGAGGCAGGGCAGACGGCGGAGCAGGGGGACGCCACATTGGAGGACCTGCTGGGAGAGGATTATGTGAACTATGTGACAGAGACCATCACGATGCAGATGGGAAACCGTATGGAGAAAACACCGGAGGTCCGGTATTATCCCATCGAGGACAACGCCCCCCTCAGCGACTATGTGACCATTGACGAGAACACGGAGTTCGGGCTGGACGAGGAGGGGAATCCTGTGATCTTCTTCCCGGCCGGCACAGTGACGGATGAGGCGCATGGCGAGCAGAGCTTCCGGATCCCGAAGCTGTATCAATAAGCCGCAGAAGGCTGCCTGCCTGCTGGAAGCGGCTTAGGCCATGCGCATCCCACAACGGAAAAGAGTCTGTTCTGCTGACAGTGTGAACAGCCGGAGCCTTCTTGATCGAAGGCTCCGGCTGTTGCTTGTTGAAGGCGCTTATGGGAAAAATCCATCGGGCACCTTATGTGTGAGCCGCGCAGCCTCAGCGCTGCACAACTGCCCGCACATGGCTCAGAGGCGTCCAGTCGGCGATCTCGTCGCTGCTGCGGACCGTGACCTCCTGCAGGTTTTGCAGCCCGGCCAGCGGAGATAGATCTACGTTGCCGTCTGCCTCGAACTCCAGGGTCTGCAGCTCCGTCATGCCGGAGAGCACCTGCAGGTCCTGGCTGTCCATGGGCGCAGGCAGATAAAGCTCCCGCAGCTGGGTGCAGCTCGCCAGCCCGGAGAAGTCCGTGAGCCCGTCCGGGTCAAGATGGAGCTCCCGCAGGTCGGTCATGCCGGACAGGAAATCCAGATTCTCCGCGGTGGGAATAACCATGCCTTCACCATAGAGATGCAGAGACTGGAGTTTCGTCAGGCCAGACAGTACGCTGAAATCGGCACCGGGCATCACGCCTTCCAGATACAGCTCGATCAGGGAAGTAGCTCCCTGAACGCCCTCCAGACTGCCGAACCCGCCGTTATCCATGCTGATTCGTATGTTTTGCAGATCCTTCATGCCGGAGAGAAAGGACAGATCCGGCGAAGCGACAAAGTTGTCGCCGCCGCTGCCGGAAATATGAAATTCCCGAAGTTTCGGCAGACCGGACAGGGCGCTGAGGTCCGTCAGGTTCAGATTGTAGCCGTTTAATGTTAGACTGGTGAGATTGGAAGCCCCTTCGATGCCATCCAGACTCTCCAGTTCGGAGACGCTGAGGTAGGCGGAGGTAAGATTGGGCAGGCTTCCCAGGAAGGAGATGTCGGAGAAGCATCCGCTGTAGCCGGACTGGCTGCCATCCACGCTCAGACTCTTCAGATTTGTGAGATTTTCCAGGGGAGACGGGTCTTCGATCTCCATTTTGGCGGAGAGGGTGAGAGACTCCAACTGGGTCAGCCCCGTCAGGGGGGAGAGGTCCTTCACCCCTGCGTTCTCCCCGCCCAGACTCAGATCCCGCAGCTCCGCCAGTCCAGCCAGAGGCGACAGGTCGGAGATCTGGTTCTCCCGCAGCATCAGGTTCTCCAGCTGGGTCAGCCCCGCCAGGGGCGTCAGGTCTGTGATGTTGTTGCCGCTGAGCCGCAGGTCATACAGGTTGATCATGTACTTGAGGTCCTGAATATCCGCGTCTGTCAGGCCCATGTCCGACAGGTCCAGCTTCTGCAGATCGGTGCTGTACTCCTGCCCGGCGATGGTGATGGAGGGCACCTCCGCCTCCACCAGTTGGATCTTCTCGCCGTCTGCATCGACCGCTGTTTGGCCGCCCCCGCCGCCGATGGCGATGCCGATGCCCACAGCAACGACCACCGCCGCCGCCAAACCCGCGATCAACGCGGGCTTGGCTTTTTTCTTCTCCGGAGCGGGCGCCGCCGCGGCGCCGGAGACGGGTACCTCCACCACCTGTTGGGACTCGATGGCGTCCAGGAACTCCGCGGCGCTCTGAAACCGGTCCTCCGGCTGGACGGCCAGGCCCTTCAGAATGGCCTTGTCTAAGTATTCCGGGATCTCGATGCCGCACTGGGAGATCGGCACCAGCGTGTCCTCATCCAGCCGCTCCAGGGATTCCGGCGGCAAAAAGCCGGTGATGGCGGCATAGAAGCACGCCGCGCAGGAGTAGACATCGGTGAACGGGCCCTGCCTACTCCGGCGGATATACTGTTCTTTCGGCGCGTAGCCGACTTTCAAAATCACGTCCAGGCTCTTGGACTTGTCGCCGATGGAGTATCTTGCCGAGCCAAAGTCCAGCAGCTTCACCATGCCGTCCTTCGTGATGTAGATGTTGTCCGGGGTGA
>CAMMCS010000039.1 GCA_946494635.1 uncultured Oscillibacter sp.
TACTCATACAGGATCACCCCCAGCTCCGGCTCCCCGGTCATCCGGGGCCAGATGAGGGGGGAGTCTGTGAATACCGCCTCTTCCCCGTTTTCCAGCGTCAGAGCAGGCAGGCCGATCCACAGATTTCCCGTCCAGTGGAGGAAGCTGGGCCGGGCTACGTTGCAGGTGCAGCCCTCGCTGTCCACGCCGCACTCCGGGAAGCCCGGATCCTCCCGAAAGCCCGGCTGGGCCCGCAGGGCCTCCACATAATCGTCATAGGGCCGGTAGGCGGTGACATACCACACGGCGGAGAGCAGGGCGAAGGCAACAAGGAGCATGGCCAGGAGTAGGAGCAGCCCATTTTTTTGCCCCTGCAAATCGCTTTCAGTTTCATATGCTTTCACCAATAGTAAGCAGTAATCAGAATTCTTCCACGCAAAGAGGTCTCCCCCAAGTTGCGGATCGTTACGGCGTAGTCTTGTCCTGCCTCAGTTTCGTGCTCCTGGTAGGAGTGATTGCCGGTCACACTGTTGGAGTCATAGAGCACCTCCCCATCAGTTGAAATCACGATCTGATAGGGGCCGCTGGTCTGCCTGACTGCGACAGAAAAGGCATCCAGGTTTTCATGCAAAATGCTTCTGGTATTAAAGGATTTGGAAAAACTGTCTCCAGCCTCTATGATAAAATCTCCACTATAATTATAGCGGGATAGCGGATAATTGCAATCTGTAAATCCCCGTGTAAGATAAGCAGCCATCAAGACCGCCGCACATATCACTGCGGTGACCGCAGCTCCTGCGGTGCAGGCCCGGCGCTTGCCCTTTTTCCACTCGCCGGAGATCTTTTTCACCGCCGCCGCATCTTCGGCGGCGGCCTCTTTCTCAGCCCCCGGCAGGGGCGCGTCTATGGCCGCCAGGGCGGCCCGGCAATTTTCGCAGGTCTGCAGGTGCTCCTCCACCGCCGCCCGGCTCTTCGCCGAGCAGACGCCGTCGTGGTACAGCGGCAGCAGGTCCTGTACGATGTCATGGTCCAGCTGGTCCATCAAATCCCTCCTTCAATTTCTGCCGGGCCCGGAAGTAGGTCACCCGGGCCCAGGACTCCGTCTTGCCGAAGAGCTCCCCGATCTGGCTGAAGGGAAGCTCCCCGAAGGTCCGCAGGGAGAACACCTCCTTATAGGGCTCCGGCAGGGCGTGGAGCAGCCGGTGGAGCCGCCTGGCGGCGTCCCGGTCGGCAAAGCCCCTCTCCAGCCCGTCGTCTCCCGGTTCCCGCTCCAGCTCCCCCCGGCGCTTTTGCTCCCGGCACAGGGAGAGGTACTGGTTCCGGGCGATCTGGCACAGCCACACCCGCAGCTGGCAGTCCCCCCGGAACTGGTCGATGGAGGCCAATGCCCGGAAGAAGGTCTCCTGGGTCACCTCCTCCGCCGTGTGGGCGTCCCGGCTGAGGGCCAGGACGTAGCGGTACACGTCGGCAAAGTGTGTCTGATAGATCTCCTCAAAATCCGGCACGGCCTCACCCCCCTCTCTGCCATAGGACGCGGATGGTCCCAGTTCGTTACAAAAAAAGTGCCCGGAGTCCCGGACACTTTTTTACTGCTTTCCCTTGCGGTACGATTCCGGCGGGAAGATGGCCCCGCAGGCCGGGCAGCGCATGGACCTTCCGCCGTCCGGGTTTTGTTTCGCCCGGGAGAAGTCGATCCGCCGCAGCGCCGCCCCGCAGGCGGGGCACACAAACACCGTCTCATACCGTCTGCTCCACCGGACCAGCCCCACGGCGCCCGCCGCCAAGGCCGCCGCCCCCAGGGGCCACAGGCCGGTTCCGGCCAGGATCATCCCGCCGAACAGAAGCGCGCACCAGATCACGAAGCCCGCCCATTTCCTCCAGGTGCCCATGCGTCCATCTCCTTGTTTTTTCTCTGGCGCCATTATATAATGGAGGCCAGTGATTTGCAAGGCGGGAGGTGATTCCATGGCGGACCTGAACACAGACGTGCGGTACATCAAGGGCATCGGGGAGCAGCGGGCCAAGGCCCTAGGCAAGCTGGGCATCGCCACCCTGCGGGACCTGATCTCCTACTTCCCCCGGGCCTATGACGACCGCACCCAGCTCCGCCGCATCGCCGACCTGGTGCCCGGCGAGGCCGCCGGCGTGGCCGCCATGGTATCGTCGCCTCCCACCGTCTCCCATATCCGCCGTGGGCTGGACCTGGTGAAGCTCCGGGCGGTGGACGACACCGGCACCCTGGACGTGACCTTCTTCAATCAGGCGTGGCTGAAAAACAATCTGCGCCAGGGGGAGACGTATGTCTTTTACGGCCGGGCAGAGGGCTCCCTCTTCCGCCGCCAGATGGCGAATCCCGTGGTGGAGCCGGAGGGCCGCCGGGAGGTCACCGGCCGCATCGTGCCCATCTACCCCCTCACCGCCGGGGTCAGCCAGCTGATTTTGTCCCGGTCCATCCGCCAGGGGCTGGACGCCTGCGCCGACATCCTGCCGGATGTGCTGCCGGACCGGGTGCGGCGGGAGCACCAGCTCTGCCGCATCGAGTACGCCTACGAGAACATCCACTTTCCGGAGAGCGCCGAGGCCCTGGACCTGGCCCGGCGGCGGCTGGCCTTTGAGGAGCTGTTCCTCTTCACCATCGGGCTGGAGCGGCTGCGCCAGCGCCGTGAGGTGGTTCATGTGCCCCCCTGCGGCGATGTGGACATGGAGCCCTTCTATTCCGCCCTCCCCTTCACCCTGACGGACGCCCAGCGCCGCTGCGTGGAGGAGGCCCTGGCGGACATGCGCTCCGGCACCCCCATGAACCGCCTCTGCCAGGGAGACGTGGGCTCCGGCAAGACCATGGTGGCAGCCGCCTGTGTGTTTTTTTGCGTGAAGAACGGCCGCCAGGCGGCCCTGATGGCCCCAACGGAGATCCTGGCCCAGCAGCACTACCAGGGCCTGGCCCCTTTGCTGGAGAACTTGGGCATCCGCTGTGCCCTGCTGACCGGCTCCACCACCGCCAGGACGAAACGCTCCATCTCCCAGCAGCTGGAGAGCGGGGAGATCGACTTTGCCATCGGCACCCACGCCCTCATCACCGGCAGCGTGGCCTACCGCGACCTGGGGCTGGTGGTGACGGACGAGCAGCACCGCTTCGGCGTGGCCCAGCGGGCGGACCTGGCCGCCAAGGGGGACCACCCCCACATCCTGGTCATGTCCGCCACGCCCATCCCCCGGACGCTGGCCCTGATTTTGTATGGGGACCTGGACGTGTCCGTCATCGACCAGCTGCCCCCCGGCCGCCAGCCGGTGCAGACCTTTGCCGTCAGCGGCGGCTACCACCAGCGGGTGTACAACTTCATCCGCAAGCTGGTGGGGGAGGGCCGCCAGGCCTACATCGTCTGCCCCATGGTCGAGGAAAATGACGAGCTCCCCGACGAGCGGAAGGCGGTGACGGAGTATGCCAAAAAGCTCCAGGCCGAGGTGTTCCCCGACCTGAAGGTGGCCTTCGTCCACGGCAAGATGAAGCCCAAGGAGAAGGACGCGGTCATGACCGCCTTCGCCGCCCACGAGACGGACATTCTGGTGTCCACCACCGTCATCGAGGTGGGGGTGGACGTGCCCAACGCCGCCGTCATGGTGATTGAAAACGCGGAGCGGTTCGGCCTCTCCCAGCTCCACCAGCTGCGGGGCCGGGTGGGCCGGGGCAGGCACCAGTCCTACTGCATCCTGATCTCCGACAACCAGAACGAGGAGACCCGGGCGCGGCTGAAGGTCATGACCAGGACCACCGACGGCTTCAAGATCGCGGAGGAGGACCTGCGGCTCCGGGGCCCCGGCGACTTCTTCGGCCAGCGGCAGCACGGCCTGCCGGGCCTGAAGGTGGCGGATCTGGGCTGCGACACCCTGCTGCTGCAGGAGGCCCGCCAGGCGGCGGAGCAGCTGCTGGCGGAGGATCCGGAGCTCACCTCCTGCCCCGCCACGGCGGAGCGGATCCAGGCTCTGTTCACCCAGGCGGCAGACACACTGAACTGAAAACGCCCGGCTTTTGCCGGGCGTTTTTTGATCCCCCTGTGACCTTTCGCCCCGCTCGCTCGTAATCAAAACAGAAGGAGGTGAGGCCAGTGACCGAATCGGAGCAGCTGTTCGAGCAGGTGTACCGGACCTATGGGCCCTCTCTGTACCGCTTCTGCCTTCTCCAGATGAAGGACCCGGCAGACGCGGAGGACGTCTTGCAGGAGGTGTTCTGCAAGCGTCTCTACCGGGCACCGTCCTTCGCCTCGCCGGACCATGAGCGGCGGTGGCTGTTCCGGGTGGCCCTGAACCAGTGCCGGGACGCTTGGAAGCGCTCCAGCCGGTCAGACCTGCCCCTGGAGGCCGCATCCGCCGCCGTCACGCCGGAGGAGCTGGGCCTGCTGGACCACGTGGCCGCCCTGCCGGAGCCCCAGCGGACGGCCATCCACCTCCGCTACTATGAGGGGTACTCCCTCCGGGAGATCGCGCGGCTCCTGGGGGTGACGGTGCCCACGGTGAAAATGCGGCTGAAGCGGGGCCGGGACGCCCTGCGGACAACATGGGAGGAGAGCTTATGAATCGCTATCACGAGTCAATGGAACACTGCGCGCCCCCGCCGGAGCTGGAAGAGCGGCTGCGGGAAGCCGTTTTGTCGGCAGAGCCGATGCCACAGGCACGGCCCGCCGTCTTTCGGCCCAAGGGCTTTGTCCGCAAGGCGGCGCTGGCGGCGGTGCTGATCGTCCTTCTGACGGTCTCCGCCGGGGCTGTGGTCGTCGCCAACTGGGACGCCATTCTCGCCAGCCGATTTGGGGCGTGGGCCGCCTCCACCCCCATGGGGCAGGCGGCGTTTCAGGAGGTGCATGTCACTTCGGTTTGCGACGATGTGACCCTGACGGTGCGGCAGGCCCTGGTCAGCGAAAAGACCGTCTATCTGGTTCTGGACTATCAGCTGCCAGACACGGTGGACCGGGAGGCAGTCCAGCAGGCAGACAGCAGCCCCTCATCCGACCATATGATTGTTCCGGTGCCCGTCGACTACTATCTCACCGGAGATTTCTCCTGGGAGGACCTGAAGGCTGCAGACCAGGAGAAGTGGAGCGGACTGGACTGGACGGACTACACCTCCTACGGGGATTACACGCATGGCGGAAACTTCCTGTGGACATACAGCCTTTCCAAACATTCCAGCGGCAGCTCCGGCCAGGTGGCGAGCCAAGGTTATGACCCGGATACCAACACCCTCACCTATCTCTGCAGCATCACGGCGGAGTCCAGCGACCTGGACTTCACACAGCAGCCTTTGACGCTGCTGGTATCGCCGCCGGTGCTGGACATTGACGGGATCGAGACCGCCCTGGCAGACCACCCGGCGCTTCTGACCTTCCAGCCGGAGGCCGTCTCCCAGACTTTGACCGGCTCCTGGCAGGAGGACGGCCATTCCATCCGGGCCGACGTATCTCCCCTCGCCATCAGCGTGGAGATCTCCGGCGGCACCCCCTACCGGAAAATCCAGGAGCTGAAGCAGGACACCTCCCTGGTGCTGCAGGACGGCACCGTCCAGCTGGTGTCCGCGCTGACCTCCGGCCTGACCGGCGGCGGCAGCCGCGGCGGAGAAGGCGGCACCTATACCTCCGCCAGCTTCACCACCCAGTTCCGGGAGCTGCTGGACGTGAGCCAGGTGACCGCCGTCCGGGTGGGGGACGTGACCATCCCCCTGGCATAAGCGGTCTCTCTGCAAATCCAAAGAGGAAGCCGGCGGGCAGTGCCCGCCGGCTTTCTCTGTCAATTTACTTCAGCTTCTCCAGGCGCACGGAAAAGCTGTCCCTAAACGTCTCCATAAAAAAGGCCACCTCCGGCAGGCCGTAGCTCTCCAGGGCCCGCAGGGTCTGGCCGGCGGCCTCCCGGAACTCGTTGTTGCCGGCCTTCAGCTCCTCCACGCACTTGATGTAGGCGGAGAGCTTGTCCGCCGCCTTCACCACCTGCCGGATCTCCGGGTCGGCCTCCGTCAGGATGGGCTCGTACACCCCCTGGAGCTCCGGCGGCAGCATCTGGAGCAGCTTCCGCTCCGCCACCGCCTCCACGTCCTGGTAGGCGCTGCGGATGGCCGGGTTATCGTACTTGATGGGGGTGGGCATGTCGCCGGTCAGGATCTCGCTGGCGTCGTGGTACAGCGCCGCCACCGCCACGGTGCCGGGGTCCAGATGCCCGCCGAACCTTTCGTTGCGGATCACCGCCAGGGCGTGGGCCAGCACCGCCACCTGGTGGCTGTGCTCCTGGACATTCTCCGGGGCGGTGTTCCGCATGAGCGCCCACCGCTGGATGAACCGCATCCGGGAGATGTAGGCGAAAAAGTGGCTCTTCATATCAGTCCTCCAAAAGCTCCCCCAGCAGGGACGCCCCGTCGCTGCCGGTGATCTTCACGTTTCGGATCTCATTGTGCAGATCCGTTCCCTCCGCCAGCACCTCCATGTAGTTGGGGGCGTGGCCAGCGTATTTGCCGTCTCTGGGCTGCTCAAAGAGGACGGGGTACACCGCCCCCACACAGTCCGCCAGATACTTCCGGTGGAGCTCCGCCGCTACCTCTGCTGCCCGGTGGGCCCGCTCCTCCTTCACGGCCTTCGGCACCTGGCGCATGTTTGCCGCCGGGGTGCCGGGCCGGATGGAGTAGGGGAAAATGTGCATCTGGGCAAAGCCGCACTGCCGGAGGAAGTCCAGGGTCTGGGAGAATTCTTCCTCCGTCTCCTCCGGGAACCCGGTGATCAGATCCGTAGTGACGGCCGGATGTTCAAAATATTGGTTTAAAAGTGCAACGGATTGCGCATATCGCGTTGTGTCGTATTTCCGGTTCATCCGCTTCAGGGTGGCGTCGCACCCGGACTGCAGGGACAGGTGGAACTGGGGGCAGAGGTTGGGCAGGGCCGCCGCCCGGCGGCAGAAGTCCTCTGTGATGGTCCGGGGCTCCAGGCTCCCCAGCCGGATCCGGACGTCCGGCGCGGCGGCGCAGACGGCCTCCAGCAGATCGATCAGGGTCTCGCCGTTCTTCAGGTCCTGGCCCCAGGAGGAGATCTCGATGCCCGTCACCACGATCTCCCGGTAGCCCTCCGCCGCAAGCTGCCGGGTCTGCTCCACGGCGGTGGGGATGGGCAGGGACCGGACCCTGCCCCGGGCGTAGGGGATGATGCAGTAGGTGCAGAAGTTGACGCACCCGTCCTCCACCTTCAGCATGGCCCGGGTGCGGCCCTCCAGCCCGCCGGCGGGCAGCACTTCGAACACCCGCCGCTCAAAGGGCTGGTCGATGGCCTCGATCTGCCGCTTCTCCGCCGCGGTCTCCTCCAGCAGCCGGAGGAAGCCCGTCCGGTCTCCGGTGCCGGCGATCAGGTCCACCCCCAGCCTCCGCACGTCGTCGGCGTGGGTCTGGGGGTAGCACCCGCACACCGCCACCACGGCACCGGGGTGCTTCCGCTGGACGCCGTGGATCACCTGCCGGGACTTCTGGTCGCTGACCGCCGTGACGGAGCAGGTGTTCACGATATAGGCGTCCGCCTCCTCCGCAAAGGGCACGATTTTGTGCCCCCGGACCCGCAGTTCCTGCTCCATGGCCTGGGATTCATATTGATTCACCTTGCAGCCCAAGGTGTAGATGGCAACTCTCATGTCGATTCCTCCGGTGGAAATTTGGCCGGCGGGCCCCAATAGCGCCGGACCGATTTCTTGTATTGCAGATGGGCCTCTCCAAACTGCCCGGCGCACCACCGCTCCTCCGCCAGGATCACCCAGTGGGCGGAGGCCTGAAACACCAGCACCAGGACGGCCAGCAGCGGCGACTGTACCAGCAGGGCGCAGCCCAGGAAGCAGAGAAAATAGGCCATATACATAGGGTTTCTGGAAAAGCGGTAGACGCCGCGGCGCCGGACTCCCTGTTCCGCCGGGGCGGCAAACGCCGCGGCGGACAGCGCCAGCAGGGCCAGGCCCCCGCCATAGATCGCCAGGCCGCTGAACAGCAGCGGGGACGGCCCTGTCCGGATGCGGGATGCCAAAACCAGCAGCAGAATGGCGATGTTGGAAAGCTGATAGACCCAGTAGGCCGCCCGCTCCCGGCCATACATCGGAGCGAAGTGGGCTGCCCGGCCCAGAGCCCGCCAGTCCAGCAACGCCAGAAGGCCGAAGCGGATCAGGAAAAAGGGCACCAGAAGCCATCCGCCCAATGCTCCGCCCCCTTCCGGTTTTTTTCCTGTCCCATCTTATCACACCAGCCAGGGGCCGGCAAGTTCTCCTTGCCTTTTTTCTGCTTTCTCTATATAATATTTAGACATGCGACCGTTTTCCTTTTCAGAAAGAGGGTTTTCATATGATCTATCTGGACCACGCCGCCACCACGCCCGTTCCCCGGGCGGTGGCGGATGCTATGTACGAGGTTCTGACCCAGCAGTTCGGCAATCCCAGCTCCCAGTATCCCATGGGGCTTGAGATGAAGCGCCGGGTGGAATCCTGGCGCCGTATCATCGCCGGCGCCCTGGGCTGTGACGCCAGGCAGCTGTTCTTCACCTCCTGCGGCACGGAGGCGGACAACTGGGCCGTCACCGCCGCCTGCTGGCAGAACCGCCATCCAGGGAAACACATCGTCACCACCGCCGTGGAGCACAGCGCCGTACTGGAGTCCTGCCGCTGGATGGAGCGCCAGGGGTACGAGGTCACCTGGCTGGCCCCGGCCCAGGACGGCTCCATCACCGCCGAACAGGTGCTCTCCGCCGTCCGGCCGGACACGGCGCTGGTCTCCTGCATGCTGGTGAACAACGAATTGGGAAATATCTACCCCATCGCTGATATTGCCAGGGGCCTTGCGGCGAAAAATCCCAAAACCCTGCTCCACACCGACGCGGTCCAGGGCTTCTTGAAAGTCCCCTTCACCGCCAAAGCCCTGGGGGCGGACCTCATCACCATCTCCGCCCATAAGATCGGCGGGCCCAAGGGCATCGGCGCCCTGTATATCGGCCCCCGCGTGAAGAATCCCAAGCCCCTGCTGGCCGGCGGCGGGCAGGAGAGCGGCCTCCGGGCCGGCACCGAGGCCACGGCCCAGATCGCCGGCTTCGCCAGGGCCGCGGAGCTGCGGCTGGAGAATCTGGAGGACAAGCTCCGCCATATGGCCCAGCTCCGGGACTACGCCGCGGAGCGGCTCTCCGCCATCCCGGATCTGAAGATCCTCTCCGCGCCCGGCGGGGCGCCCCATGTGCTCTCCGTCTCCCTGGTGGGCTGGCCCAGCCAGAACATCGTCAACGACCTGGGGCAGCAGGGCATCTGCGTCTCTGCCGGCTCCGCCTGCCACCAGGGCAAGCCCAGCCACGTCATCGCGGCCCTGAAGCTGCCGAAGAAGGTCTCCGGCGGCGTCATCCGCCTCAGCTTCGGCCCGGAGACCACCGCCGCCGATATCGACGGTTGTGCGGATGCCCTGCGGCGCCATCACGACACCCGGATGCCCATGCTGTAAGGCGTCTCTACTTTTCAGATATTCAAGAGGTTCCGATCATGTTTCGTCATCTTCGCCGGGAGCCCGGTTTTTATAAGCGGCTGTTCTATCTGGCGCTGCCGCTGATCCTGCAGAATCTCATCACCACATCCCTTGGCTTTGTGGACACCTTTATGGTGGGTCTGCTGGGGCAGAACGAGCTGTCCGCCGTCACGGCCGCCAACACCCCCATCTACATGCTTCAAATCATCATTTTGGGCCTGCTCAGCGGCCTGTCCGTCCTGGCCAGCCAATACTGGGGCAAAGGGGACACCGAGAGCATCAACCGCTGCATGGGCGTCAGCCTTTACGCGGGGCTGATCATCGCGGTCTCCGTGGCCGCGGTCCTGTTCTTCTTCCCACTCCAGGTCATGGCCCTGGTGACCAACAACGCCCTGCTGATTGAGCTGGGCGCCCCCTATCTCCGGATCGTAGGCCTCAGCTACATCTTCAACACCATCAGCTCCGTCTACATCGGGATGCAGCGCAGCACCGAGAATCCCGCCATGGGCATGCTCGTCTTCGGGGCCTCCATGCTGACCAATACCTGCCTGAACTACATCCTGATCTTCGGCAAGTTCGGTGCCCCGGCCCTGGGTATTACCGGCGCGGCCATCGCCACCCTGGCCTCCCGGATCCTGGAATTTGTCATTGTGGTCCTTTACGCCCCCCATTACCGCCGCGTCCCCTTGATCCCCCATCTGCTGCTGCGGCCGGGAAGGCCCATGGTGCGGAGCTTCCTGAAATACGCCACCCCTGTTTTGGTGAATGAGGTCCTCTGGGGCCTGGGTGTCAGCGTCATGACCGCCATCATGGGGCATATGGTTATCAGCTCGGATATTCTGGCGGCCTATGCCATCATGGGCAACATTGACAAGTTCTCCACCGTAGCCTGCTTCGGCATTGCAGGCGCCACCGCTGTCATCGTGGGCAAGCGGATCGGCGAGGGTGCCGGAAAGGACGAGGTCTACTCCCTGGGCTGCTGCCTGCTGACGGTATCCTTCGCGGTGGGGCTTGTGGTGTCGGCATGCCTGGCTGTCCTGCTGCCCACCGTTTTCGTCCCCTATCTCTATCCCTTGTTCCATCTGGATGGCCTGGCCCTGGAAATAGCCGTCATCATGTGC
The DNA here is from genome assembly GCA_946494635.1 of uncultured Oscillibacter sp. GTDB lineage: Bacteria > Bacillota > Clostridia > Oscillospirales > Oscillospiraceae > Oscillibacter. The sequence goes on from CAMMCS010000039.1 coordinate 10,600, forward strand.
GTAGTCTACCTTTTCATGCTGCCCCTGAAGGCTTTTGACATCACCAATATCACCGGCCTGCTCCGGGCCGGCGGCGACTCCCGCATGGCCTCCATCATCGATCTCAGCTGCCAGTGGATCATCGCGGTGCCCCTGACCTTCCTGACAGCCCTGGTGTTGGGCGCGCCGGTGGCGGTGGTGTGCCTGTGCATCCAGTCGGAGAATGTGTGCAAATGCCCCTGGGGCATCCTGCGGCTGCGGAGCCGGAGATGGATCAACAACGTGACGGAAGAGGGCAAGTGATGGAGAGCCTCTTTCGCTGTCCCGTCTGCGGCGCCCTCCTGGCGCGGGAGGAACGCGCCTGCCGCTGCCCCAACCGCCACAGCTACGACATCGCCCGGGAGGGCTACACCTACCTGCTTCCCCCCAATCAGAAGCACTCCCCCTCTCCAGGAGATGACAAAGGGATGTCCGCCGCCCGGCGGGAATTCCTATCCAGGGGGTATTATGCCCCGCTTTTAAATACGCTCTGTTGTCGAATTTTGCTGCTTTCCGGGGATTCTCCGGTGATTTTGGATGTGGGCTGCGGAGAGGGTTACTACACCGCCGGTATCTTCCAGGCTCTGACCGCCGCCGGGAGATCCCCCCGGATGGCGGGGACGGATATCTCCAAATCCATCCTCAGATCCGCCGCAAAGCGGGAAGCCGGCATCGAATGGGCGGTGGCCTCCTCCTTCCACCTGCCGGTGGCGGATGGGACGGCGGATCTCCTGCTGGACTGCTTCTCTCCCCTGGCGCTGGAGGAGTTTCGCCGGGTGCTGAAGCCGGGCGGTTATTTTCTCTATGTAGTCCCCGGTGCGGATCACCTGTGGGAGCTGAAGCAAGTCCTCTATGACCGCCCCTACCCCAACCAGGAGAAGGAGACGCCCTATGCGGGCTTTTCCTATCAGGCCATCGTGCCCGTTGACGATGTGATCACACTCTCCAGCCAGGCGGACATCCACGCCCTGTTCCAGATGACGCCCTATTACTGGAAGACGCCCAGGGCGGGAGCGGAGCGGCTGGCGGCCCTGGACACCCTCACCACCCGCATCTCCTTCCGAATCCATATCTTTCAAAAAGCCTGACAGGAGGTCCTTCCTATGAAACCCAATCCCACCCGCTCCGCCCTTCTGGTCATCGACATGGAAAACGGCTTTGTCCACCCGGAGGGCGGCCACTGGATCCGCTTTGCCCAGTCCACGGTGCCCAGCTGCGTCCGGGCCGTGGAGCTGGCCCGGGCGAAGGGCATTCCGGTGTTCTTTGTCAAGCGGATCTACCGTGCCGACGGCAGCGATGTGGAGCTGACCCGTTACCCCGGCTGGGCAGCCGGCGGCAGAGCCTGCCGGCCCGCCTCCACCGGCCCCAACAGCTCCCAGGCGCCGGAGGGTCTACGCCCCCAGCCCGGGGACTACACCATCATCAAGCCCCGGTGGAGCGCCTTTTTCCAGACGGAGCTGGACCTGATCCTCCGCCGGCTGGACGTGCGGACGGTGATCCTCACCGGCACCACCACGCCCAACTGCATCCGCACCACCTGTTATGACGCCATCGCCCTGGAGTACAACACGGTGGTGCTGACAGACTGCTGCTCCTCCCAGACTGAGGAGATCCAGCGGGTAAATCTGGAGGACATGTTCCGGGCCGGCGCCATCCTCATGGACTCGGCGTCGTTTGCTGACTATGGCCCCGGCACGGTAGAGGATCTCTCCGCCGCCATCCGGGAAAAAATGCTGGCGGAGGAGGCTGTTCCGGAGCCTTTCCGGACGGAAGCCGGACATGCCTTCTGGCCGGATCTGTGGTGACCTTCGCGCCCGCATCCCAAAATCGGCCCCCGCCTGTGCGGGGGGCGATTCAGCTTGTCGAAAAAGTCTTTTCGACAAGCTGCTTGCGTTTTTCAGAACTTAAGAAGTTCTGAAAAACGGCTGATTGAAAGCGAAAGACACCCTTCCTGGGTTTCTTTCGCAGCTATCTTCCTTCCCGTTT
>CAMMCS010000040.1 GCA_946494635.1 uncultured Oscillibacter sp.
GGGGGGGGGGGGGGGGGGAAAAGAAAAACACCCCCGCGGCCCCCCCCCTCCCCGGTGGGGGGGGGGGGGGGGGGCGGCCGCGCCAACCCGCCCGGCGGCGCTCCCGCTTTTCTGTTTTTCGCAGCGGAGCATCATTCCTCCGTCTGGTCTTTCTGTTCCTTTTTTTCTTCGCCCGAAGGCTTTTTCCTGAAAATGAGCACTTTCCGCGTGATATAGTTGTACACCAGCACGACGGCCGTCAGGATGATCTTTACGATCCATTCGTTGATGTGCAGCAGGTCGTAGCCGAGATACATACCCAGAAGGTGTATGGCGAGCCCGCCTGCCGACAGCAGGGAAAAGAGCAGGAACCCGCCCATCGTCTTCGAGTTTCCCTTCTCCTTATAGACGAACAGCACGGAGAAGATGTAGTTGAACGCCAGCCCGACGAGGAAGCCGCATCCCGTTCCGATGACCGTCGCGAGGGTGGAAGGCTCCTGCGTCCCGCCGAGGAATACGGAAAGGAAATTCGGGTAGATCGCGGGCTGCATCGCCCACAGCACCAGGCTCATGGCGAGGAAATCGACGATGGTCGCGCCGCCGCCCACGAGCAAAAACCGCACGACCTCGCGTATCAGCGGGCTGCTCCACAGCCTGCGCGGCAGTCCCTTCCTTTTCGGCACGGCTCCGCCGTCCGCTTCCTTCTCCGTGTTTTCGGCCCCGGTATCCGGCGGCGCATCGTTTTCTGTATCCGCCTCATTTTCTTCGGGAGGAACGCCCAATTTTTCCAGAAGTTTCGCCCCCGCCGCCTTCACGCGCGCGGGCGGCAGGTCGCGCAGGCGCTTGCCCCGCGCGTCCGCAAAGGCGAGCGCCGCGGTACACAGCGCCGCGATCACCGTGAGCGCGATGCCCGGCCCCAGCCCGGGTACGGAAAAGTCGAGCGTTACGGTGTTTTCGCCCTCTTCCAGCGCCACCGAGATCATGCACCCGCCGACAAGTTCGTAGTCGGCGTCCTTGCCGTTCACTTTGATGCTCCAGCCGTCCTCGTAGGGGACGGAGAGATACAGCCGTTCGCCCGCCTCCGCGTTCACCGAACAGGAAACGTGCCCGTCCGAGATATCCGCGTCCGCGGCGTTCGCCTGCAATTTCTGCGCCGCCTGCGCGAGGGCGTCGAGGTCGAGCCAATAAATGCGGCAGGAGGTGCTTATCTCGTTCTCCGCCCCGATGCATACGGTGGGGGAACCGTCCCCGTCGGGGATATACAGCACGTTGGGGGAAAGCCAGCCTCCCATATCCGTCGCTTTTCCGCCGTTTACGGAAACTTTCACATAAGACGTGGTGAGGATGGTGAAGTCCGCATACAGCGCGTGCGGGCCGTCGGGCACGGTAACGGTATAAACGGTGTTCCCGTCCTCGTCGGTCTCGCGCTGCGTTTCCGCCTCGCGGTAGAGCGTCACCTCTTCGCCGAGCAGGTAAGAGTACAGGCTGTTCTGGTATTCGAACATATTCCCGTCTTCGATCTCCCGTCCCGCGGGGTCGTAAGTGAAGGCGACGGGCAGGGCATAGGGGTTATAATAAGTGCTCTTGCCGTTATAGCTGCCGAGCGCCTCTATTTTTTCCAGCCCGTTTATGTCGTAAGAAGAGAAAACATATTTCACCCCCAGCAAGGCGTCCGCGCCTAAAACGCTCGTGTTCACGATGTTCATGTTCAGGCCGTTGGTGCGGTATCCGAGCTTTTCGAGGAAGAAGCGAGAGTTGTTGTCGGGGTCGGAGGTATATCCGTTGACGGAATGGTAGCCGTAAGCGATGGATTCGTTGTAATTTGCCGTCAGCCCCGAATTATCGTCTTTGTTGAAGGTGTCCGTCTGGTTCACGCGGTAAAAGCCGCCGTCGTACTCTTCCAGCGCGTTCACCTGCGCCTGCTGCTGTGTCACATAGTCCGCATACGCATAGGCGGTATCCGTCGAATATATGCGCATGACCTGCGCGGCGCTCACGCCCAGTTCGAGCAACAGCCCCGCCGCAAGCAAAAGGCAGGCGCCCGCTGCGGCAAGCTGTCTTTTACGGGCGGGCGTCCGGACGGCAGACGCACGTCTGCCCGCGGCGCTCTCCGCGAGCGCCGCGGGGTTTTCTTCTACAGCTTCTTCTGCGGAAGAAGGCCCTTGCAGCGTTTTCCCGTAAACGTATACGAGCAAAACGGTCAGTCCCAGCGCCAGCATGACGAAGGGGAAAGATTCCAGCCCCCAGCCGAGGCAGAGGATTGCCACGAGCAGCCCCGCCGCCCAGCACTTCCCTGCGGTCATACGCATGGGGCGGTTGCCTACGTTTTCAAAAAATCTTCCCGCTACGCAAAGCAATGCAAAGATCCCGACGTAGGAATATCTGTACCAATAGCTCTCCGCTTTTTTGAACAGGGAGAACAGGGTGATAAAAGGCGAAATAAAATAGAGCAGTATGTTTACGAGCAAAAAGACGATCACGATGCCGCGCATTCTGCCTTTCTCCTCTCCGAGGAAAAAGTAAGCGCCCACACCGAAAACGGCAACATAGCCGCAGTACAGAGAGACGGAACCTTCGGAACTTGTCCCGCCTATCCTGAATTGCGTTACGGCGGTAAAGATATTCTGCAGATAGTTGGATGTCAGCATACTGATATCCAAAGCGTCGAACCCCGCCCTTCCTCCGCGCAGCGCATACATGGCAGGGAAAAACAGGCACATGCTCAACAGAACGCCGAGCGCGAGGCAGCCGATAAAGGGCAGCGCGCGCCTGACATAGCAGCCGAAACCGCCGAATTTGTTCTTCAGGGCATCTTCATAGATATAGTAGAGGATGCAGAACATACAGTTGATGCCCGCAGAATACCAGTTGAAGAGAATGGAAGCCGCCACGGAGAGGATGAGCAGCAGTTTGTTTCGCCTGTTCTGCACGAGGCGGTACGTTCCGAGCAGGATGAGCGGCAGCATATATACGCCGTCCAGCCACATGATGTTGCTCGCCTGCGCAAAAGAATACTGTCCCAGCGCATAACATACGGAAAGACAGCAGAGCGGCCCTGCCTTCATCGAGGGGAAGCGCCCGTGCAGATAAACGGCAAACGTAGCGGCTGCGGTCGCGAGTTTGAGCGCGACGAGCAGCGTGAACATGGAATGAAAATCCTGCTGATCGAAAAAGACCACCAGCAGATTGAAAGGGGAAGACAGATAGTAAGCGAAAACAGCTATATTGTTGCCGCCCAAAGTCTTTTCAAAGGTATAAAATACGGAGGTATCTCCCGCCAGCACCCTTTTCAGATACGCAAAAAAATCCAGGTACTGTATTTTTGCGTCCATCGTAACAAAAGAATTGCCTCCGAACGGTGCGAATCCCATGACGGCGGCAAGAATAAACACAAAAACCACCGCAACGATAAAAACTGCCGCGCATTCAGCCGGCAGTATCCACCTCTTTTTGCGGTTCGGTTCACAATTTTCCATCCGTTCTCCTTACGAAAAACGGCAAACATTGCCGTTTTTTCATTTTTTCTTCGGGGGCGGCGAAAGAATGTAAATATTATACGTCTGTTTTTTCGATATGTCAACTTATTTCTATTGACAAGGGTGTGAAAAAGGGGTACAATAAACAACACTGGCCGATTACGGAGGATAAATGCGTAATTTATGAAAAAATTGAGTATCGTCGTCCCTTGTTATAACGAAGAGGAATGCCTGCCGCTCTTTTACGAAAAGGTGGGCGAGGTCCTTTCCTCTCTGCCCGCAGAGGCGGAGTTCGTGTTCGTGGACGACGGCAGCAAAGACGGAACGCTCCCCATCCTCCGCTCCCTCGCGGAGAAGGATGCGCGCGTGCATTATCTGTCCTTTTCGCGCAATTTCGGCAAAGAGGCCGCCATGTACGCGGGCCTGCGCCGCGCCACGGGCGACTATGTGGCGCTCATGGACGCAGACCTGCAGGATCCGCCGACCCTGCTTTCGGAGATGCTCGACGGCATCGAAAAGGAGGGATACGACTGCGTCGGCTGCCGCCGCGTCACCCGCGCGAACGAGCCGCGCGTGCGCAGTTCGTTCGCCCGCCTTTTCTATAAGCTCATCAACAAGGTCTCCGACACGGAGATCGTGGACGGCGCGCGCGACTTCCGCATGATGACCCGCAAGATGACGGACGCCGTTCTCTCCCTTCCGGAAGTGGACAGGTTCAGCAAAGAGCTGTTCAGCTGGGTAGGTTTTAAGACGAAGTGGCTCGAATACGAAAACGTGGAGCGTGCCGGCGGCACCACGAAGTGGAGCTTCCGCAAACTCGCCCGCTACGCCGTCGGCGGCATCGAGAGCGCGTCGGGCGCGCCGCTGCGCGTGAATCTTCTCATGTCCGTGCTGTTCGCGCTCGCCTGCTTCGGTTTCATCGTCGCGGATATCGTCCTCGCGGCGGTGGGGGAAGGGGTATCCTCGCTGTTTATTCTTCTGCCCGTTCTGTTCTTTGCGGTTTCCGCGGTATTCCTCGGGCTGCATCTGCTGGGCGATTATATTTATAAAATATTCTCGCAGGTGCGCGGCAGGCCGCTGTACATCGTGCGCGAAACGGAAGAGAGCTTTTACTCCGTGAAACGCGCGGAGTGATCCGCCGCTGCGTGAAAAAAAAGAAGCGCCGCGGGCGCCCCCCCCACCGGCGGACGCGGCGTTTTTTTTGCCCCGGGGATCCCCAAAAAAAAAGAGGGCGGCGCCGCAGCAGCGGCCGCCCCGGCGCTCCGGAAAATCCGTCCGCCCCGGCGGCCCGGGCTTCCCGGCCCGCCGGCTCTGTCCGTCTTATTTGACCCGGCCCTCCTTGAAGGCCTTCTGGAGCCAGTCCTTGCCGTCCACAAAACGGGCCACCACGTAAGAGATCACATAGTCGCCGGCGGAGTTGATCATGGTCGCCGGGGGGTCCACCAGACTGCCGATGGCCACGGCGATGGGATAGGCCACATCCAGCTGGGAGGGGAAGAAGATGGAGCACATGATGAACTCGCCGATGTAGCCGCCGCCGGGCACGCCGGACATGCCCACAGAGGACAGCACCGCCACCACCACCATCAGCACCATGTCGCCGATGCTGTCAAAAGGCCGGCCGAACACGCCGAAGAGGAACGCGATCTTCAGGATGCAGGAAAAGCAGGAGCCGTCCATGTGCATGGTGGCCCCCAGAGGCACCACGATCTCGCTGATATCCTTGGAAATGCCGGAGGCCTCCGCCTCCTCCAGGTTGGTGGGGATGGTGGCCACAGAGGAGCAGGTGCCAAGGGAGGTAATGGCCGGCCGGGCAATGTGCCGGAACATCAGCCGCACAGCCCCCTTGCCGCCGCCAAACCAGGCGAAGAGGGGGAAGGCGGTGAAAAGGTAGATAAAGCACAGGGGGTAGTACACCGCCAGGGCCCGTCCGTAGTCCTCGGTGATCTGGGGGCCGTAGGTGGCCACCAGGTCGGCGAAGAAGCCGAAGAAGGCGATGGGGGCGTAGTAGGTCACCAGCTGCACCACCTTCATCATGGCCTCGGAGAGGCTGATGAGGAAGGTGGCGATGGGGCTGTCAGGCCCGGGCCCCAGATTCACGCCGAAGCCGAAGAGGATGGAAAAGACGATCAGGGGCAGCATAGCGCTGCGGCTGAGCAGCTGGGAGAAGTCCCCTACGGTGAAGAAGTTCACGATCAGGTCCGGGATGGAGATGGGATCCTCCACCACGCCGGCCGTCAGGTTGCTCCAGGGCTCCAGGACCGGCGGGATCAGCTTCATGAGGATGATCATGATCACCGCCGCGATGGCGCCGGTCACAACGAAGGTCAGCACCGTGGTGCCCATGATCTTGCCGGCCCGCTTGCGGCTCTTCATGGTGGCCACCGCCCCGGCGATGGACGAGAACACCATGGGCACCACAATACAGAACATCATGTTCAAAAACAGCGTGCCGATGGGCTTGAGCACCGTGGCGCCAGCGGAGATGACGTTGCCCTCCGCGTCCAGCTCCTGGGGCCAGATCCAGCCCACGATGGCGCCGAGGACCATGCCGCCCAGCATAATGGCCAGGAAAGCGTAGTTGCGGGCCACCGACTTTTTGCTCAGTTGGTTGCTCATATTCTCTCCTCCTCGATTCCCCCGGCGCAGGCGCCGGAGATGTTATCTGCACGGCCCGCAGGCCCTACATTCCCCGCATGGCCGCATCCAGCTCCTCGTCGGTCACCTCGCCCCGGCAGACCACATTGGTGGGGCCGGTGAGATAGAGGCCCTTCACGCCGCCGCAGTCCCGGTCCACCGTCAGCCGGAGCAGGCCGCCGGGCACCTTGACCCGCACATCCTCGCCGCTGACCCGCCCCCTGCCGGCAAGGATCAGCACCAGGGAGCCAGTGCCGGTGCCGCAGGCGTAGGTGAAGTCCTCCACTCCCCGCTCATAGGTCAGCTCCAGCACCTGGTCCGGCCCGGTGATCTGGAAGAAATTCACGTTGGCCCCCTTGGGCAGCTTCGGGTGGGCGCGCAGGGCGGCCCCCAGGGGCCGCAGGTCCTCCATGGTCCGCCTCTCCAGGTCCGGGATCTCCACCACCAGATGGGGAAGGCCGGGAGTACCCAGCTCCACATAGGCGCAGGGGTACACCGTCCCGTCCACCTCCAGGGGGAAGTCCGGTTCAATCACCGTAGGGTCCGTCAGACGGATACGGTAGTTCCGGCGGTCCACCCGCCAGCCCACCACCGTGCCGCTGGGGCTCTCCACCCGCTGGGTTTCCCCGGACAGCCCCGCCTCATAGCCGTACCGGCAGATGCACCGGGCGCCGTTGCCGCACATCTCCCCCTGGGAGCCGTCGCTGTTGTAGAAGAGCATTTTGAAGTCGCAGTCCCCCGCGGCCCTCTCCACCACCATCAGCCCGTCCGCGCCGATGGACAGGTGCCGGTGGCACAGGACCCGGGCAATATCCGGGAAACGATCCCAGGGCAGGCGCTCCTCCAGGTTGTTGAGGATAATGAAGTCGTTGCCGGCTCCATTCATTTTGCAGAATTTCATAAAAGCAGGCTTCTCTCTTCCCTTGATATTGGAAATAGTATACAACATTTTTTTGCGCTATGAGTTGCTCTCCGTGCTGAAAATATTGCAAAAAATGCTCTATCCCCCCAGCAGATGCTGCGAGTCCACTGTGTCAGTAGAAAAAAAGCCTTACGGCAAAGGCCGCCGCCACAAAGCCTGTCAGGTCCGCCACCAGGGCGGCGGGGATGGCGTGGCGGGTCCGGCGGATACCGGAGCTGCCGAAGTAGACGGCGACGGTATAAAAGGTGGTTTCCGTGCTGCCCAGCATCACCGCCGCCACCCGGCCCACGTAGGAGTCCGGCCCGAAACGGGCCATCAGGTCGCTGCCGATGGCCAGGGCGCCGCTGCCGCTGACCGGGCGGATAAAGAGCAGGCCCGCGGTTTCCGGCGGGATCCCCACCGCCTCCAGGGCCGGCGAGAGCAGCTTCCCCAGAAAGTCCATAGCCCCGGAGGCCTGGAACATGTAGACGGCGGTCAGAAGCCCCACCAGGTTGGGCAGGATCCGCAGCAGGATGGTCAGCCCCTCCTGGGCCCCCTGGGTGAGGGTGTCGAACACGTTGACGCCCTTCCCCAGCCCCACCACGGCAGTAACGGAGAGCAGGGCCGGGACCAGCAGCGCAGAGAGATCCATAGGCGCCCTCCCCTCAGCGGATGACCCGGGACAGGAGCCGGGCGGCAAGTACCCCCGCGGCCACCGACAGCACCGAGGCTAGCCACACCGCCGGCACGATCTCAAAGGGCGCCGCGCTGCCGCAGGCGGCCCGGACCCCGGCCACCGTGGTGGGCAGCAGCTGGATAGACGCCGTGTTGAGCACCACCAGCATGCACAGCTCATTGGATGCCACACCGCCGCATCCCCTTGCCATGCGCCGGGCCGCCTGGATGCCTAAGGGGGTGGCCGCATTCCCCAACCCCAGGAGATTGCAGGAGATGTTGGCCGACACCGCCGCCATGGTTTCCTTGTCCCGGCAGGCCCGGGGCATCAGGCGGCACAGCAGGGGGCGGAAGAGCCGGGCCAGGGCGTCGGTAAAGCCGCAGCGGCCCATGATTGCCATCACTCCCGACCACAGGCAGATCATCCCGCCCATGGAGATGCACAGCTCCACTGCGGCCGCCGCGCCCTCCATGGCGGCGTTGCCCACGTCCGCAATCGTCTGATTGATCAAGCCAAAGATCACCGACAGGACGATCATCCCCGTCCAGATCCACGCCATCGCCAATGTCATCACCTCAGTCCTTATATATGGCCGTCTGGGAAGGGGATATGCCTGCAAAATCCGCGTCCCGCCTTCCGCCAGCCCTGATTTTCCTGTATGCCCGCCGTGTATTATTCATTATATTTGCATAAATTCAATTTTTCGATTTCTTCCAAAAAATGGCAGTTTTTAACTTTTGATCTCTCGTGCTAAAATGCAAAATTGATTTTATCTGCACAAATGTCAAAAATATTGACAACCTTCAAAAACAGTGCTATTGTATATTCAACTGAAAATCCGACGGACTTCACAGCGACAGGAGATGGGATCATGCTGAAATCAACAGGGATTGTGCGAAAGATTGATGAGCTGGGGCGGATTGTGTTGCCCGTGGAGCTGCGCCGCTCTCTCGGCATCAGCGAGCGGGACGCGCTGGAGATCTATGTGGACGGCTCCTCCATTGTCCTGAAAAAGGTCCGCTCCAGCTGTGTGTTCTGCGACGGCACCCGGGACATCCGTACCTTCCGGGGGCGGAACATCTGCGGCAAGTGCCTGCGGGAGCTGCGGGCGGATCAGGACCTGTAGGCGCCCTTTGCGGGAGCGCCCCAGGCAGGACCGGAGGTCCACAGGCCGGCGAATCGATTCGCCGGCCTGTTTTTTTGCGGGAATTTGGGAAAATCGGCTTGCGTCCTCCCGCGAAAATGCATATAATGGAGCCGGAAGCAGCAGCGCAGGCGAATCCCCCTCGATTCCGCGAAGCACGTGGGACGCCGCGCTTTGTTGAGAGAGTGCTACAGGCGAAAGGAGCGAAACAGCATGGCTTTTTTTGACGATTTCCCTCAGAAGGCAAAATCCATGGCCGCCGCAGCCGGCGAGAAGGCCCGGGATGTGGCGGACAGCGCCAAGCTCACCGCGGCCATCCTCTCCGAGCAGCGGGAGCTGGATAAGAATTACCGGGCCATCGGCGAGTGGTATGTGACCACCCTGGCGGAGGACGCCCCCGAGGCGGTGGCGGACCTGGTGGCCGCGGCCCGGAAATCTCAGAACCGGATCGCCGAGCTCCGGGAGGCCCGCCAGCAGATCAGCGGGGACGCGGGCAGGACCTGTCCCCTGTGCGGCACGGTTTCCGAGGGGAGGTTCTGCCCCCAGTGCGGCGCCCCCCTGGAGGAGTGATGGGACTCCTGGCTTCAAGCGCGCAAAAAAGGACGGGAGGACGAAGTGTCCTCCCGTCCGGGGTTGTCTAAAATTCCCGGCAGCCGTTTTGGCGGCCCGAAGGATGATGAACGGGAGCGAGCCCAAGGGGCCGCTCCCGTTTTTCCGCGCTCAGGCGCAGGGGCTTCTCAGATGTGCTTGACCCGCAGGGCCTCCTCCGCCGTCTTGGCGTCGTTCCAGCGGCTCATGTCCCCCACCAGGTAGCCGGTGATCCGCCGGATCCGGCTAAAGGGCTGGGGACTCAGGGTGTAGGCCAGGTCCACATAGTCCCCGTCCACGTGGATGTCCAGGGCCTCCACGCTGTTGTGGGGATACTTCTTCAGGGCGCGGGCCACATAGGCCTCCTGCTCCTCCCGGGAAATCACGCCGCCGGTTACGGTTACTTTCATCTCCGGACACCTCCTATGAAAGATTGGGACGAACCCCTTTACAATTTCTGTACTTGAGTATATCATAGAGTTGCCCAAGGCGCTGTTGCAACCGCAACAGTTTTTTCAAAAAAACACAAGATATTGAAAAGTAGAAAGCAGGAAATACAAGATCATGGATTATACCGGGTTTCCCATTTTTCAAAACATCGCGGAGGAGGATATTGAGCGGATGATGCGCTGCCTGCGGGCCCGGCAGTGCAGCTACGAGAGCGGCGAGCTCATCTGCGAATACGACGGTGCCGGCCGGGAGGTGGGGGTCCTGATCAGCGGCACTGCCCAGCTGGCCCGGATCGACTACAGCGGCGTGCGCACCATTCTGGAGCACCTGGAGCGGGGCAGCGTCTTCGGGGAGGTGCTCAGCTTCTCCGCCCGGAATGGGGACAGCGTCAGCGTGGCCTGTGAAACCCCCTGCCGGGTGCTGTTTCTGGACTACTCCCACATGATGCGCCCCTGCGAGAACGCCTGCGAGCACCACAGCCAGCTGATCCAGAACATGTTTTCCCTGGTCACCGGACAGATCCAGCATCTGAGCCAGCGGGTGGAGGTCCTCAGCCGGCGGAGCATCCGGGAGAAGCTGCTGTGCTACTTCGCCATCCAGCAGGGATCGGAGGCGTCCTTCCGCCTGCCCTTCACCTTCAGCACCCTGGCCGACTACATCAGCACCGACCGCAGCGCCATGATGCGGGAGCTGCGTAAGCTCCGCAACGAGGGTCTGGTGCAGGTGGAGGGCCGGCAGATCGCCCTGACGCGGCAATAGGCGCCGGCGGCGTATTTTCCATTGACGGCGCATGGGAAGTGTGTTAATATTCTAACGTATGTGAATGCTGCACCTTTGGGTGAACAGATGTATCAGAGCAGAAAAGGAGTCGCTATGTATCGTATTGTAAAGAAAAGGGTCCTGAATCCAACAGTGACCATGATGGAAATTGAGGCTCCCGCCGTGGCCAGGAAGGCGGAGCCGGGCCAGTTCATCATCCTGCGGGTGGATGAAAACGGTGAGCGCATCCCCCTGACCATTGCCGCCTACGACAGAGAGGCCGGCACCATCACCATTATCTTCCAGGTGGTGGGCGCCACCACGGAGAAGCTCAACCACAAGGAGGAGGGCGAGTACCTCCAGGACTTTGTGGGCCCCCTGGGCAAGGCCACGGAAACCGAGGGCCTCAAGCGGGTGGCCGTGGTGGGCGGCGGCGTGGGCACCGCCATCGCCTACCCTGTGGCCAAGAAGCTCCACGACGAGGGCTGCCACGTGGATCTGATCGTGGGCTTCCGGAACAAGGACCTGATCATTCTGAAGGAGGAGTTTGAAGCCGCCTCCACCAACCTGATCATCGGCACCGACGACGGTTCCTACGGCAAGAAGGCACTGGTCACCGACCTGCTCCGGGAGCAGATCGAAGCCGGCGCCCAGTACGACCGGGTCATCGCCATCGGCCCGGTGATTATGATGAAATTTGTCTGCCAGCTCACCAAGGAGTACAACATCCCCACGGTGGTCAGCATGAACCCCATTATGATCGACGGCACCGGCATGTGCGGCGGCTGCCGCCTGACGGTGGGCGGAGAAACCAAGTTCGCCTGCGTGGACGGCCCGGAGTTTGACGGCCACCAGGTGGATTTCGACGAGGCCATGGCTCGCGGCGCCATGTACAAGGATTTTGAGCGCCACACCTATGAAGAGGCCTGCAATCTGTTCAAGCAGGAGGTAAAGTAAAATGGCTGCCAATATGTCCCCCAAGAAGAACCCCATGCCCCATCAGGACCCCCAGGTCCGCAGTCACAACTTTGACGAGGTGGCCCTGGGCTACACCAAGGAGCAGGCCATGGACGAGGCGGCCCGGTGCCTCCACTGCAAGAACCGGCCCTGCGTGAGCGGCTGCCCGGTGCAGATCAACATTCCCGATTTCATTGCCAAGGTGGCGGAGGGCGACTTTGAGGCCGCCTATCAGATCATCGCCGCCGACAGCGCCCTGCCCGCCGTGTGCGGTCGGGTCTGCCCCCAGGAGAACCAGTGCGAGGCCAAGTGCGTCCGGGGCATCAAGACCGAGCCCGTGGGCATCGGCCGGCTGGAGCGCTTTGTGGCCGACTGGCACAACTCCCACACCTGCGACCTGCCCCCCAGGCCCACCCCCAACGGCCACAAGGTGGCTGTCATCGGCTCCGGCCCCGCGGGACTGACCTGCGCCGGGGATCTGGCCCGGAAGGGCTACGACGTCACCGTCTTTGAGGCCCTCCACCTGGCCGGCGGCGTGCTGGTGTACGGCATTCCGGAGTTCCGCCTGCCCAAGGCCATCGTGCAGAAAGAGGTGGACACCCTGAAGGACCTGGGCGTCAAGGTGGAGACCAACATGGTCATCGGCCGGGCCATCACCATCGACGAGCTGAAGGAGGAGTTCGGCTTTGAGGCGGTGTTCATCGGCTCCGGCGCCGGCCTGCCCAAGTTTATGAACATCCCCGGCGAGAACCTGAAGGGGGTCTATTCCGCCAACGAGTTCCTCACCCGGATCAACCTGATGAAGGCCTACAAGGAGGGCTCCGACACCCCCATCCAGCACGGCAAAAAGGTGGCCGTGGTGGGCGGCGGCAACGTGGCCATGGACGCGGCCCGCTGCGCCAAGCGCCTGGGGGCC